>NZ_BMOD01000007.1 GCF_014646895.1 Deinococcus roseus | reverse complement strand
TCATCAGGCTTACCGACTCGAGGGGGCATGACAGGTCCATTCTCCCACCTGGGAGCCTGGCCTAACACACAATCATCTCAACAAACCACCCCTGGACTAGAATTATTGCAGAATCACTCCACGGGTCGGCTGAAGCTCATGCCACAGCTGGGAAGTCCCTCGACTGGAGGTCGGCTGGGTCTTCGGCTGGAAGCAAAGGGAAAGCCCTCCCGTTTGGGAGGGCCTTAACACTATTTCTCTTCACCAAATTGATTATATATGTCGTTTAAACGTCCCACAACATTATAAATGCGATCTATAAGATAGGATGCCTCATCAATATCAATATTATTAGCATCGATCATTTCCTTCAGCTCCTCAATATTAAAATATAGCAATGAGAGGGTATCACCTTGGAGTGCAATACTGGGGAATCTCCTAAGAGCCGACTTGAACACAATGCCATCTGATTCATGATACAGAATCTCAACTTCGGTCTTCATATCATCCTTTCTACTTCACTTTGGGGGTAAAGACAATGTGCGGCCTATCATCAATGCTCCAGCCTTTCTTCTGGAACTGTTCGGTTGACCACGCATCTATGCCCGATTCTCTTCCATTTTCTATTTGCCCTCCCCCAGTACCCCTAGGTAGCTTGTAAGGAGATTGTCTATCAAGAGCTTTCTTTCTGTCAGCACTGTTTGAGCCTGGCAAGTAGTAATCAAAATCCGATTTGGCACTTACTGGATCTCCAGTGGTGTAGGACTTACCACTAGCTTTGCTGCCAAATAGATAAACAGGTTTACCTGTTTTATCAGCATAAGCTTGGATCCGCTTTATCTCTTCTTCTGTAAGATGCTCTAGAGTGGCACCATTAGCGGTTTTGGGTCCGCAGTTATGCACCAACCAGCCCTGGGTTCCAACGAAGAAGGTGTGGGCCTCCTCAACCTCCAGATTGTACATCGTCCTGGTTTCCTGGATGGTGTTGACGTAACGGACTTCCCCCAGGGTGCCATCGGCCTGTTTGAGTTTGTCTCCCACGCTCAGGTGTCCTGCCCCCACCCACTTGTCGCTCAGGTCCGGGTGGCCTTCGGGTTTGGGTCTGGGTTCACTGTCTGAACGCTCCGTGACGTAGAAGGGGTGTTCTGGGAAGGTGATGATAAATCCCATCTGAACCGGAAGAAGACAGATTGACTGCAATCCGCCAGCGTGATCAAAGCCCTTCCCAAAATAGTTGATATCGAGTATTTGATTTCGTATATTTAAAATCAATCAAGGAGGCGTATGCCCCAGAAACGCAAAGTCAGCAACCTGCTGGCGCTGGCCGTGCTGTCTTACCTCAGCCGCCAGCCCATGCATCCCTACGAACTCAGCCGCACGCTCAAACAGCACCAGGACGACCGCAGCATCAAATTCAACCCTGGATCCCTTTACATGGTGGTCGAGCAACTGCACAAAGCAGGCTTCGTGCAGGAACTGGGAACCGACCGGGCCGGGAACCGACCGGAGCGCACCACCTACCAGATCAGCGACAGTGGACGCACAGAACTCTACAGCTGGCTGAAAGAAATCATCGAAACGCCTCAGCCCGAATACCCCCAGTTCATGACGGCTCTGGCCCTGATTGCTGCCCTGCCGCCTGCAGAAGTGCTGGACTTGCTGGGAAAACGCCTGATTCACCTGCAGGAGCAACACCAGCAGACTGTTCAGTACAGAACCCAGACCCTGCAATCCGGGGTGCATCCCCTCTTCCTGATTGAGGAGGATTACCGTCTGGTCCTGCTTGAAGCCGAAATCCAGTTCGTGAGGCAATTCATCCCCCAGGTCAGAGAATGGCAACACCCCTGGGAACAACTGCAATCTGAGAACAGGGAGAAACCATGAAACCAGACACCCTCATCATCGTGGTGGGCGCAGGTATTGCTGGACCCACCCTGGGCATGGCTTTGCAGCAGGCAGGTTTTCAGCCCACCCTTTATGAATCCTCTGCAGAAACCGCAGAGGGCATCGGGGCTTTCCTGACGCTCAGCACCAACGGGATTCAGGCGCTCAGGGTCATTCGGGCAGACCTTCCGGTGCTGAAAAGAGGTTTTGCCACCCCGGAGCTGACTTTGCGCAGCCACACCGGAAAGTTTCTGGGAAAAACCAGCACAGGGACCCCACTTCCAGACGGCACCTCCAGCCACACCCTCAAACGCGCAGATCTGTATGAGGCCCTTTATCAGGAAGCCTTGCGGCGAGGCGTTCGCTTTGTGCACGGCAAGCACCTTGTCGATGCCACCGAAACCCCGGAAGGGGTCACAGCCCACTTCTCAGATGGCAGCACCGCCACAGGAGACCTTCTGATCGGCAGCGATGGGGTGCATTCGGTGCTCAGAAGTGTGATTGATCTTCACGCGCCCAGACCGACCTATTCGGGTCTGCTCACCACGGGTGGTTATGTCCAGAACGTGAAAGTGGATGTTCCAGTGGGCAGCTATGAAATGATTTACGGCCAGAAGGGCTTTTTTGGATATGCCCCTGCACCCAATGGCGAGGTGTGGTGGTTTGCCAACGTGCCCTGGCCCAGAGAACCCGCCAGGGGAGAGGTGGAATGCCTGGGCAGCGAACACTGGAAACAGCACCTGCTGCAGTTGCACGCAAAAGACCAGGGGCCCATCCTGGATGTGCTGCACCACACCGATCACCTGATGACCATGAAAGCCATCCACATGCTGCCCCACCTGCCCCACTGGCAGAAAGGCCGCATGCTGGTGATCGGAGACGCTGCCCATGCCCCATCCCCCAGCTCTGGACAGGGTGCCGCACTGGCCATCGAGGATGCCGTGGTGCTGGCCCAGTGCCTGCGCGACGCAGAGACCGCAGAGCAGGCCTTTGCCCTCTTTGAAAAAACCCGCCGCCAGCGCATCGAACGCATCATCCGCTGGGCCGCCCGCATCAACAACAGCAAAGCTGCAGGCCCCCTGGGAAGCTGGTTTCGGGATTTGCTCATGCCCACCGCCATGAAATGGCTGGAAAAATCAGACAGCCAGCGCTTCATTTTTGACCACCAGATCCACTGGGACACCCGCATGAACCCCACCGTCTGATGTGACCTCAGGCCACCCCGGTCCTGCTCTGGTTGCGTACAATCAAACATGCTCCAAAAGGCATAAATTGAATTTGCGTTTTCCAGAGAGGACCCCATGCAAAACTTCAGCAGAGGACAGAAAATCCCCCTGTCACAGCTCACTTCCAGCCAGGAATTGACGGTGACCCTGGTTTTCCAGAACCCCCAGAACCTGACCCTGGATGCCACCCTGTTCGGGGTGGACGCCTAGGACCAGCTTTCAGACGATGCCTACTTCTGTTTCTTCAACCAGCCGGAAAGCCCAGCAGGTGCGCTGAAACTCCTGCCCGGTCAGATGGGAGAGCTGCAACGCTTTGCAGTGAACCTTGCCCGTTTGCCAGCCAGCATCAAAAAACTGGTGTTCACCGTCAGCATCGATGGTGCAGGCACCATGCGGGATGTGCCAGAAGGCACCTTCACCCTGAAGGCTGGAAACCAGGACATCCTGAAATTCAGGGTTTCTGGAACGGACTTCCAGCAGGAAAAAGCCCTGATTTTTCTGGAAATCTACCTGAAAGACCAGTGGCGGGTGGGGGCGGTGGGACAGGGTTTCTCGGGAGGCCTGGGGGAACTGCTCAGGCATTACGGCGGAGAAGAAATCGAAGCACCACCTGCCCCCACTCCTCCTGCTCCCCCTCCATCCAGCAAAGGGGTGGACCTGGAGAAAAAAGTGCTGGCCCACCCGGAAGGACAGCGCCTGATCAGCCTGGTGAAAACCGTCAATGTCACCCTGCAGAAAAAAGGCGTGGCAGACGTGCATGCCCAGGTGGTGCTGGTGATGGACGCCACCGGCAGCATGAAAAACGCCTACCGCAGTGGCACCGTGCAGGCGGTGGTGGACCGGGTGGGGGTGCTGGCCATGCGCCTCGATGACGACGGCAAACTGGAAACCTGGTTTTACGCCCACGACTTCCACCACACCGCAGACGTCACATTGCAGAACATCAGCGGTTACGTGGGACGCACGGTGCTGGACAGATCCGGTGGGTTCCTGCTGGGTCTGGGCCGCGCCAACAACGAGCCCCCCGTCCTGAGCGCACTGGTGGAACGGCACAGAAACAGCCGCGTTCCCGTGCTGATCCTGTTCATTTCAGATGGCGGGGTCAGCCAGAACGCCGAAATCAAACGCATCGTCAGCGAAGCCGCGCACTTCCCGATGTTCTTCCAGTTCATCGGTCTGGGAGGCAGAAATTACGGGGTGCTGGAGAAACTGGACACCCTGACGGGACGGGTGGTGGACAACGCCAGTTTCTTTGCCATCGATGACCTCTCCAGCATCAGTGACGAGGAGCTGTACAGCCGCATGCTGGCAGAATTTCCCCTCTGGCTCAAAGCGGTGCGGGAAAAGGGCATCCTCAGGTAGAGTGGGCCTGCACCCAATCAATCCAGCAGCAAGCGCCTCAGAACCGCCACGTCGGGCAGCCAGTACAGGTTCAAAAGGTGCTGCAGGCGCACCTGTACGCCTCTGGTCTGCAATGAGGGGTCGTCTGCAGGAACGGCTTTCAGCAAGGTCAGGGCATCCTGTCGGCAACGGGTGCTGCAGGCGCAGATTTCCAGCAGCAATTCCAGAGATGGGCTTGCAGGAGGGATGCCGGCAAGGGCCTGCACTGCAAATTGCAGGTCTGGCAGGCGGTCATCTGCAGGCAGGAAAACCCATTTCCCATCTTGTGTTTCCATAAAACGCTCTGCAGGCAGGACTTCACGCAGCACCCTGGGGATTTTGTTGGCCAGATGCTGCACGGCTTTGAGGTTGCGTTTCGCCACCACATACCGGGCCGTTTCGATCCTGCGCTCTGGACGCCAGCCCAGTTTTTTCAGCAGCCTTGCCCCCCCTTCACGCACCAGAGGGTCTCTGGATTGCAGCAAGGGAACCAGCTTCTCACGGTGTTCTTCTTTCAGCTTCTCCTGCAAAGTCAAACTGAACAGGTGAGCCACCCCAGTCCAGGGGCTTCCTGGCAGCACATCCCACCAGCGGGGCAGGTCCAGCAAACGCACCAGATCAGCATGCAAGCGTTCAGGCTGCTCCATGCCCCACTCCCTTAAAACATGTAGGGTTCTGAGGGCCACATGCGGGTCTTCCAGGTCTTTCAGTGAAACCGAGAGTTCATCCCAGCGCCTTGGATCACTCCAGGGCCTGTATTGCAGAAGGCCCCGGATGGCATACGCACTCTGAAGGGCTGCTTTGCTGAGGGGAGGAGCTGGTTTTTGGGGTTGAAAGGGGAAGATGGTCTGGCTGACCTGTGCTTGCTGGACCTGAAGGTTTGTTTGTAACCCAGCAGACTGGGGCACAACTTTCGGTTGCTGCCCCTTTTGAAAAAGGTGTTTGAGGGCATTCAGTCGCTTCTTTATGCTCCCACTATACGGGGACCAGATGCTATGGTAAAGGCGGAACCGTGGTCCAACTGGAAAGACGGGTGGACTCATAATCCCCAGTTGCAGGTTCAAGTCCTGCCGGTTCTGTGGGCGCTGGTGCAATGGAAGCACGCCATTCTACGGGAATGGCCCTGTGGGTTCGAGTCCCACCCGCCCTGCCTGCTTCTGGTTGGACAGGTGTAAATGGATGCATGTGGCCCTGTCAAGGCCAAGGCGGGGTTCGATCCCCCATCCACCAGGATCAGGTTTCAAATCTTGTGACGGTCCAGCAGCATTCTGGCGCGTTCATGGTGTTTTCCATGCAGGCTGGCAATGCGTTCCACCATCCATCGGTCAAACAAGGCTGGCACCTTCTCCATGACCTGCAGCAAATACAGGATGTCTGGCTGATCGTAACGTTTCCGCAATCCTGCCCAACAGCGGTCCTCCTGAGGGGGCGTCACAATCACTTGCAGGGCCACCCGCATTTTGTCCTGCAAATGTTTCACGGCTTTCAGTTTGCGTTTTGCCACCAGATAAGCCGCAGTTTCGCTCAGGTGTTTTTGCATCAATTTGAATTCTGCTGTTCCAGCAATGTTCTGGCCCTCTGGCCGTATTTGCTGCTGTAACGGGCAATCAGGGCCACCTTTTCCCAGGATTTCTGGGGGATGTTTTCCATCACGGCCACAAAGAAACCCATTTCTGGGGCATTGAAGGCCTCAAAATCTGCTGCGGTGTACAGGCTCTTTGGGTTGGGAAACCGCACCACCGAAATGGCGTGCTGCATTTTGCTGGCCAGATGGGGAATGGCTTTTTCGTTGCGCAGGGCCACCGCCATGCGGGCTTGCTGCGACCGGGTTGCGGGTTTCCAGCCCAGGTTCAGCAGGGTGCGGGCGGCCTGTTCCCGAACCTCCCCGTCTGGGGCTTGTAGAAAATTTTGCAGGTAACGCAGGCATTCAGGGTGCTGGATGGGCTGCGCTGCCACCACCCAGAATTCAGCCTGCTTGCGGACAGATCCATAAGACTTCCACCGGCTCCAGTCTGGATGGTTGAGGGCTGCCAAAAGCGCATCTGGATGGTGCTGCAGGCCCCACTGGTACCACACCGGGAAGATGCAGGCTGCCCCTTCATCCGGGATGTAATGCTGCAGGTGGTTGAGCAGGGCCAGCCACACCCCCTGGTGAAAAGGGCGTGCAAAGGTGAGGGCCTGCAGCAGAAAAATCCGGGTCTTTTCGCGCTGTTCCTCAGGAAGCTCACGGATCCAGTTGTGCAGGGTGTCCGAGTCTACCGGGGCCAGAGAAGCCATCAGGGCCAGTTGCACCAGTCCCTGTTCCATCGGTGAAAAATCGTGCTTGTGACGCTGGTAAGGCTCAATGTAATGGGGGAACCTGTCGTGTTGCCGGACCACTCTGGCAAGGTGTTCTTGCAGGGTGGTTTCTGTGGGCAGCCTCATTCCTGCTTCCAGATGGTATGTGATCAGGTTCTCATTGAGGAACCAGAGGTTCAATGGGTTTTTCAAAGTCATGCAGCCATGATATAAAACCACATGCTAGAATTCTGGTCAGGCAGTCTGGTGTAAAGAAGCATGGTGCCCTGCACAGGCACACGGTGCAGGTTCAAGTCCTGCTGCTGCCCCAAAACATGCAGGTTCTGGTCCAATGGAAAGGCGCGCTGCTTTGCAAGCAGTGAGATGTGGGTTCAAGTCCCACTGGCCTGCATGTTTTTGACTTTGGTGACCTGACATGGACCAGAAGCTCCCTTTTACAGAAGAAGAATGGAAGGCCTGCATCCGGGTCCTGAAGGTGCTGGCCCGCGATCCTTTTTGCAGCCCGGACAACCAGACTTTAAAAACCCTGGTCAGCAAGATTTACAAGGCAGCCAAAAAAGAAATCCGCAACCAGAACCAGCAGCAGATCCGGGAGCATGACCGTTTGCTGCAAGAAAAAACCGTGGTGTTTCAGGTGAATGACGCCTCGGTTCCCCTGACCCTCCAGGCCCTCCCTGCCACACCTGCCACTGACACGGTGGGGGAGCGCATCCAGCCTGAGCGCTGTTACGTGTGCAAGAAACCCTACCGCGAAGTGCACTTTTTTTACCACCTGCTCTGTCCAGCGTGCGCCCGCCTGAACCACCAGAAAAGGCTGCAGCGGGCAGATCTCACGGGCCGCATAGCACTGATCACGGGTGGACGCATCAAAATCGGGTACCAGCTGTGCCTGAGGTTGCTTCGGGATGGCGCGCGGGTGATCGTCACCACCCGGTTTCCGCAGGACGCCGTGAAGCGTTTCGCTGCAGAGGAGGATTTTGCGGTGTGGGCAGACCGCCTGGAGGTGCATGGGCTGGATTTCCGCAACCTGATCCAGCTGGAGGCCTTCATTGCAGACCTCAAAAAACGCCTGCCCCACCTGGACATCCTGATCAACAATGCCGCCCAGACGGTGCGCCGCCCATCTGAGTTCTATGCGCATTTGCAACCTCTGGAAAACCTGCCCCGTGCGTCTTTGCCAGAAAGCTGGCAACAGGTGTTGCGGTTTGCAGAAACTGGACCTGCAGCGCTGGAATTTCGGTCTGCAGCAGCGCTTCCGCAGGTGCTCAGCCCTTACTTTCCAGCAGGAGAGCTGGACCAGGACGGTCAGCAGCTGGATTTCCGACCCCAGAACAGCTGGACCCACACTGCCGATCAGGTGGGCACCCTGGAGATGCTGGAGGTGCAACTGGTCAGCAACGTGGCCCCCTTCATGCTGGTGTCGCAGTTGCGCTCCCTGCTGAAAAAATCCCCTTTTGAGCGGCGTTTCATTGTGAATGTCAGTGCCATGGAAGGGCAGTTTGCCCGGGAAAGCAAAACCGAATTCCACCCGCACACCAACATGGCCAAGGCCGCGCTGAACATGCTGACCCGCACCTCTGCCCAGGATTATGTGCGGGACCAGATTTACATGACCTCCGTGGACACCGGATGGATCACCGAGGAGAACCCCCACCCCAAGAAATCCCGCCTGCGCGAAGGGGGATTTGTGACCCCGCTGGACGTGCTGGACGGCATGGCCCGCGTGTACGACCCGATTGTGCAGGGTTTGCAGGGGGCCATGCCTTTCTCGGGTTGTTTTCTGAAAGATTACCAGCCGTATCCCTGGTGAAAGGGCAAAATGGTGAAAGGCAAAGAGGGTGAACCCATGGAAGAATTCCCGATTCACTGTCCGGTTCAGGACACTGCACACGACCTGCCTTACCCGGCTGCAGAATTGCAGCCCCTGCTCAATCACCTGCTGGGGAATCACGCTGCGCCCCAGCGTTTCCCAAGAGGCACCGTCACCGAAGATGGACGGCTGGACCTCTGCAAACAGGATTTGGGTGTGGAGGGCTGCAGGCACATCAAAGAAGCTTTGCTGGCAAACAACGTGATTCACACGCTTTTGCTGGGCACGGATGCCATCGGGGATGAGGGGGTGGCCATGGTGGCCGAACTGGTTGCGCAGAATTCCACCCTGCACACCCTGTACCTGGGGTGCAACCACATCACGGAAGCAGGCATGCACACCCTCGGTGAGGCCATTGCTGCCCAGGACCACATCGAGGCCCTGTGGCTGAAACGCAACCCCATTGGTGAGGGGGGCGCAAAAGCGGTGGCCAGCATGCTGCAAAAGACCCCTTCTTTAAAAGTGCTGGATCTGGTGCAGGCCCTTCCGGACCGCAAAGGCCTCACTGACATCCTGGAGGTGTTGATCCAGCAAAACCGCACGGTGGAACGCCTGCACCTGGGCGGCAACCACCTGGGACCCGCAGAGGCCGAACAACTGGCCCAGGTGCTGAAAGCCAACCCGACCCTGCGTTCCCTGATGCTGGGGGTGGGTCAACTGGGAGACGAAGGGGCCATCGTGCTGGCAGAAGCCCTGCAACACAACACCACCCTGCAAGAACTGGGGCTGGCCAGCAACGGCATCGGAAAAGATGGAGCGAGAGTGCTGTTGCAGACCCTCAAAAATCATCCCTCGCTGGAGGTGCTGGACCTGGGTTACGCCCCATCCACACGGGTGCTGAATGCCCAGGGCAATGTGCTTGGTGACCGGCTGGCACCAGAGCTGGGCCAGTTGCTGCAGCACAACACCACCCTCAGAAGGCTGGATGTGACCCGCACAGGACTGACCTTGCAGAGCCTCCCCACCTTGCAGGCCGCTTTGCAGGAGAACCACACTTTGCTGGAATTGCAGGTGGAAAAAGCCCTGCTGCGACCCCTGATGCCTCTGCTGGAACGCAACAGAGCACAGGCTGAACCCTGGGAAGTCCCCGCAGAGCTGCAACGCATCCGCAGTGTGTACCGCACCAGGGTGCTCTGAAGGCCCTTCTGGCTGGGGCGTTTTTCAGGGACGGTAAAGGATGTTGCGGCTCTCCTGGTAAATGGAGCCGTCTTTCAGGCGCACCGTCCGCAGAACCCAGTTGTTTCGGGTGTCCAGCACATAATCCACCTGTTCAAATCCGGCAGGCACCTGCAAGCCCTGCTGGTCGTAGCGGTAGCTTTCTGCATACAGGGCTCCGCTTTCAGATGTTTCGGTCCATTCCACCAGTCGGCCTGCCGGGTCATAACGGTAGGTGTTCTCGTGGGCAAACACGAACTGCTGCTGATCAAAGAACCACAGGGTGCGCTGCACCAGCCGCCCGTTCTGGTAAACATGCTCTGCTTTCCAGAGGGCTTCTTGCACCCTGGGATGGTCCTTGAGCGGGTGGCTGTACACTTCGGTCATGGTGTTCGCTCCATAAAAACAGCGGTCCGACACCCTGCCCCCTGCCCCGTAATACCTGGAGGGCAATTGCGTGGTGTCCACCTGTGTGACCCTGCCTTGCACATCGTAGAGGGGTTTGCTTTCGCTGCTCAGCTCCCCGTGCGAGTAAAAACGGGAGTTCACCAGCCTGTCCCGGTCATATTGGTACTCCTGGCGAAACACCTCTGCTCCATCTGGCAGGTGGCGCAGAAAAAAAGCCTTCACCTGTCCGTTCTCGAACACCCAGTTTTTGCTCTCTGCAGCCGCCCTGAGGGTGCCGTCGGCATCGGTGACGTTCAACCGGTGGTCTGAAATGGCCTGCACGTCTGGCACGGCTTTCAAACCCTGCAAGGCCAGGTCTTCAAGGGGCAGGGTCAGGCACTGGGCAAATCCAGCAGACGACAGGGCCAGCAGCACCACCACGAGGCATTTCATGCTTTGATTTTCCCACAACCTGCTGCACCTGGGGAACTGCCGTGTTGCGGTGAACCTTTCAGTTTCCAGACTGACCCGGTGCAATGATGTTGAGCCTCACCTGCCCGATTTTTTCCAGGGCAATCTGCGGCACCACCCGCAGGAACACCCCCTGGTAGTACTTGATCAGGGCAAAGTAATCGTCCAGTGCACCCTCACTGATCTCCCGCCACAAACTGGGACGGTAACGCACCAGGATGCTGAGCTGATACATCAGGCAGTAATGCATGGCCAGCACATCGTTGATGGACTCCAGCAGGGGTTGCACGTAATGCGGCAGGGCCATGGCCGAGCGGTACAGGTTCTGGCCCTGCAAGGTTTCGCCCTGGGCATCCACCAGTTCGGTCAGGGAGAGGTTCTTGCTGAGGGGTTGCAGCAGCTGGAAGGTGCTGAGAAACCCGTCCTGCTGCCTGATCAGGTTGACCTGACCCTGCTGGCCCGGCTGATCCTGCTTGAAATCGGGCTGCACCCCCTGCCATCCAGCACTGAGCGGAGGTGTGACCCCGGAAGGCCGCGCTGCAGTGGACAGGGGTGTTTTGCCTGTCACCTCCTGATAGAATTCTCCAAGCTCCACAATGCTGGCCAGCAAAGTGTCCAGGGAAATCAGCTGGCTGCACTGCTCGGGGGTGAGGGAACGCAACTCACGCACCCGCCCGGTGATGGCCAGTTTGCGGGGGTTCAGGCCCAGCCAGGACAGGTAACGCACCAGCAAACCATCTTCGGTGATGTAGATTTTCTGGCCTTCCGGGAAATTCAAGAGGGGGTCGTCGATGTTGTTGAGGCCGTGCCCCATCTTGGTGGCCTCCTCGAATTTGCCCAGGTCGTAAGGGCTTCTGGGGTCGGCAATCAAAACCGCACCCACCAGGGCCATCAGGCCGTAATAGCCGTTCAAGACGCGCTTGCTCCAGGATGACCCCGGTTCATGCAAATATTCCCTTGCGTTCCTGAGGCAGTAAGCCACCCCTCTGGCCTTGTTGCGCAGGCGCTGCTGGCTGTCTGCCGAATGGTGCTCAAGTCCGGATTGCTGGGCGCGTTCTTCAATGAGTTTGTAAGCCAGGGTGGTGCTTTCCCACTTCATCAGGTGCAGCCACACCTGCTCGATGGGGTTTTCCGACATGATGTTGATCTGGCGCATGGCTGGGTTCATGGTACTGGAAAAGGGTGAGAAACCACAGTCCTGGGTTGATGTGTTTTCAGCGGCCCAAAAGGTCCTTGTGGATGTGGAGAATTTGATTTGCTGATCTCAGTAAAAATCGTTTAAACCCATTCCAATGTCCTGACCTTTTCCAATGTCCTGACCTTTTCCAATGTCCTGACCTTTTCCAATGTCCTGACCTTTTCCAATGTCCTGACCTTCATGCTCGCTTTGCTCGGCAAAAGTCTGTCAACCAGATTTTTGCTGAAAGCGACAGACTGGCTCAAGTCCTTTTGTTTTCAATTCATTTCATGTTGAAGGTGTTTGCTTTCAACAGAAGGACAGGAGAATTGTATGAATCGCACCCAAATGAAAGCCCCTTTTTCCTTGCGTTCTGGCGGACTTGCCCTTATCTGTCGGAACCACCTTCAGCGCCACCATCACCCTGACCAATGGCAAGTCTGCTGTGATGTCCCTGCAGAAAGACCCTGAGAAAGTGGCTGCCAACAAAGTGGCCCAGAACCTCCTGATTGCCATGGGTGCTGTGGAAACCAGCAATGGTGCTTCCAGTGGTGCAGATGCCACCTGCATTTATGACAGTGGGCAGCAAAAAGTGTTTGTGCAGTCAGGACCTGAATCCAGTGAGGTGTCTGCTCCCGCTCCGGTGAACAGTGTTTCTTGCAGCAGTTCCCTGACCCAGTTTGATGCCACCGTCACCACTTCAGGCGGGGTTTCCGTCACACGCTCCCTGATAAAGTGAAGTTCAGAGGATTCAAGGGCCAGTGCATCTGGCCCTTTTTGCTGTTCAGAGAGAGGGTTTGTGGTGCATCGGTGAAATGCCTGCTCTGCCATTTTCTTTTCGCCCTGCGTCAAAAGCTGTCGCGCCTGCTGTTTACACTGAACCCACCCAACCACTCCAAACCTGCTGGGAGGAAAACACTGTGAATTTGTCTGGTCGCACCATCCACAAAAGCGAACGCCTCATGCGCATCCTGGAGATCCTCAAGCACACCGCCCTCAGCAGCCATGAACTCAGAAAGCGCCTGGGGCTTCCTGAAACCCAGATCCGCACCCTGCAACGCGACCTGGAACTGCTGCTCGAACGGGATGATCTGGTGCGGCGCACGGATGGCCGCTACACAGCCAGAGACCGCAAGCCTGCCCCCCTCAACCCTGCAGAGGCGCTGGCGGCTTACTCTGCAGCAAGGCTTTTGTTTCACCACGCCTCGGAGTACAACGAGCATTACCTGACCACCCTGGAAAAACTCACCTGCAATTTGCCTGAACCGGTGCGCAAGGTGGCAGAGCAGATGAACCAGCAGTTCAGCGAACGCCCCAACCGCAGGCAAAGCCGCAGCCTGGAACACTGCTCGATGGCCTGGCTGGAAAGCCGCTGGCTGAAATTTGATTACCATGCCCCCTCTACGGGCAAGAACCGCACAGTGGAACTCGCCATTTGCTTCATTGAGATCAACCCACACAACCGCTCTGCTTACGCCATTGGATTCGAGCGCACCAGCAAGAAGCCCTCCATCCGGGTGTTCAAGGTCTCTCGCATGCGCAGCACCCTGGTGCTGAATGAACCCTGCGAGATCCCCGAGGATTTCAGTGCGATGGGCTTCATGCAGCATGCCTGGGGGGTGAGTGTGGGAGATCCGCAAAAGCTGGTGTTGCGCTTCAGACCAGAAGCCCGTGAGCGCCTGCTGGAAGAAAACCTGGAGGCCCGATCAGACCGCTTTGAACTGCTGGAAGACGGTCACACCTGTGTGGAACTGACGGTGGCCAACGTGTGGGAGGTGGTGCCCTGGATCAAAGGCTGGGGGGCCTGGGTACGCCTGGAGGAACCGGCATTTTTGCGGGACGAATTGATCAAACAGTTGCAGGAAGCCCTGCAGTATTACAGCGGTTTTGAGCCGCAAATTCAGGTTCTTTCTGAAGTTCGGGGCGTTTGACAGAAGGAGAAGGACAGGGGGCTCTCTTCTGGTTGTATGTTTCTGGAACAGAAGGATTCTTTTAAAGCCTCCCATTCCAAACAACATCAACCCTGGCAGTCACCTCTTGTTCTTCTGTCAAAGGCTCTGAAGTTCCTGCAGCTGGCTTTTCTCAGTCGTAATGCTCTGGCAGCTGCTTCAGGTTTTGCCACTGCGCCTGGTCATGCCCGAAAATCACCAGCGGGATCTGTTCCCGTTCTGCCAGGTCCAGCAGTTTGAGGGTGCTGGCCTGGGCCTTTTCAGGGTCTGGTTGCCTTTCATCGGGCGGCACATCACGGGTGAAGCCCTCCGCAAAATTCACAGCGTCCACCGTCAGCAAAACCAGGCCTGTTTTGGGCAGCCGGAGCAGCACCGACTGGTGTCCTTTCACGTGCCCACTGGTCTCGATCAGGTGCAGTCCGGGCAAAAGTTCCGTGTCCCCATCAATCAGACGAATGCGCTCCAGGGGCTGATCCCACTCGGGCTGCAGGGGAGCAAACCGGGGGTTGCCCGCCACAGCATCCTGATGGTGTGCGCGCTGAACCACATACTCTGCCCTGGTGAATGCTGCGTGCCTTCCAGCATGATCGATGTCGTAGTGCGTGGAAACCACCATGTCAATGTCCCCGGGTGTCAGGCCGATGCTGGCCAGTTGCTGGATCACGTCTTTGCCGTTCTCAAAATCGGTTTCCTCTGCAGGCATGGTTTCCGGGAGGCCCGTGTCTATCAGGATGTTCTTGCCGTTTTCTGTTTGCACCAGATAGCACACAATGGGAATGTGGTATTCGGGCATGTCTCCCACTTGCATCAGATAAAGACGGTTTACAGCAGTCTCGCTCATGTTTCCCCCTCAGGTGGAATGTGCATTTTTGGTGATGCACCCCTCCATGCATCTCATGTGCAATGGCCATTTTTTGGCGTATCAACCCTGACTATACTTGACGACCTGACACGTATCAAGTAGTTTCGGTTCATGCCCCCCAGAATCACCGAGATTCGCAAAAAAGTCCTCACCTGCTTGCTGAAACTCTCCCGGAAAGGGCCCGTCACCTCCGCTGAACTCGCCCGTCACCTGAACGTCACCCCCCAGGCCATGCACCAGCACGTGAGGGCGCTGGAAGAACTGGGTTTCGTGCAGGTGCACCGACTCACCAGTCGCAGCGCCACCCTCACCCTGTCTGAAAAAGCGGAGCTTGAACTGGGTTTGGGGGGATTGCCCATTGCCGGTCCCATCGCCGCAGGTTTTCCCCTCATGCCCAGCGACCACCCCCAGGGCTTCATGGACCGCCTTTCAGACTTTTTTGATGTCCGGGAGGGAGATTTCCTGCTGAAGGTCGAGGGCAGCAGCATGGTTGGCGTGGGGATTTTCCCCGGAGACTTGGTGGTGGTGCGTCCAGCAAAAGACATTGCAGAAGGCGAAATTGCAGTGGTGCTGATCAAAAGTGAAAACCTGGTCACCTTGAAGCGCTGGTATCTGGAAGGGGATGGCATCGTGCTGGTCAGTGAGAATCCACAGGTGGACCCCATGCTTTACCACAAAGAAGACATCGAGCTGCAGGGACACCTCATCGGTCGTCTGGGGGGGAAGCTTCCCCGCAAAAACCGCCACAGCTGAAGGATCACCCCAGCGTTTTTACACCCCCGGATCCAGCAGCACCAGGGGACGCCCCGGCCCGAACCGACACACCGGCTTTCACTTCAGCAGGGCGTCAAAGGCCAGATTCACACCCTGGTGCACGGCTTCTGCAGCCACCTCTCCGATGTTGCTGGTCACCACCACCCCAAGGCGTTTTTCGGGAAGAATCCACATGCTGGCGTAATTCAGGGTGTTGCTGCCATCGTGGGTGAAAAAAGTGCCCCGCTGGTCTTTGTAGACGTTCCAGCCGTAAGCGTATTTGTCTCCGTGGTGGTCTTTGTGCAATTCCTGAAAGGTGGAGGCTTTCAGGATGCTGTCCTGGCCATTTTGACCGTTCATGTGGGCCTGCAGGTACTTTGCCAGATCGGGCAGGGAGCAGCGCACATTGTCTGCCCCATTGATCGCTTCGGTGTTGCCCGCCAGCACCTTGCCATTGGCTGCCGTTGGGAACACAGGAAGCACAGCAACGGCCTTCCCGCCGTCCATTTTGTGGGGCCAGGGCTGGCTGACGGTGCGGGTGTCCCAGGTGAAACCCACACTGCATGAATTCATGTGCAGGGGGCCAAAAATGTGTTGTTGCAAAAGCTGGCTGTAGGTCTGCCCGGTGGCTTTTTCAGCAGCCATGGCCGCCAGTGCATAACCCACATTGGAATACAGAAAAACCGTGCCGGGTTTTCTGAAGGGTGGGGTGCCCAGCACGGTTTTCAGCACATCGTCCCGGCGTTCTTGCAAGGGGATGGTGTTGTCCCACCAGTCCATGTTGTCGGGCAGGTTGGCCATCAGGCCCGAGCGGTGGGACAGCAACTGGTCCAGGGTGATGTTCTGCAGATCAGGATGGATGGTCAGCTTCGGGAACAATTCTTTGAGGGTGCTCTGGAAACCCAGCTTCTTTTGTTCCACCAGCACCCCCAGCAGGGTTGCAGTAAAGGATTTGCTGATGGATCCGAGGTGATGAACGTCTGTGACCGTGACTTTTTCAGGCGTGCCGATTTTGCGCACCCCACCGACCCCTTGCCCCAGCACTTTCTGGTCATCGAACAGCACCACACTGAGAGAAGGCAAGTTGTGCTGGGTGACCAGCCTGGACATCTGGGTGTTCCATGGATTGGCAAACTGGGCGTGAACCACAGGACCGAACAGTGCAACCGTCAAAGGCAGGAAAAAAACGCTTTTCATGCCTCACTGTACGGTTCAGCAGGCAGGGGCGTTCCCAGTGTGCGGTTTGAGGCCGTCCTGAAGCTTCACGGATACAGGCAGAAACTGATTTGAGCAGAAACGGATTTGATAAGTGAACTTTGTTAAAACTCACATCCTGGGTACAATGGAGGCAGCAGAACCACAGCAGTGGCCCTGAATCCGTGAGGTGACTTTGAATATCTCTGCTCCATCCACATCTGCCCGTGAACGGGTGTATCAGGCCCTCAAGCAGGGTTCGGCCACCCGTCCTGAACTCGCAAAACGCACGGGCCTCAGTGGCGTTGCCGTGATCACCGCTGTGGAGGAATTGCAGCAGGCCAGACTGGCTGCGCTGGAAGACACCCCCCTTCCTGGCAGCAGGGGACGCCCGGCCACGCAGGTGCGTTTGTTGCTGGAAGAAGCCCGCATCACCGCTCTGGATCTGGGAGGGGCGCAGGTCAGCACCGGAGCCTTCAATTTGCTGGGAGAGCGCCTGGGTTCCGCGCTGCATGGACCCCCTCAGCAGCAGATTTCTGAGGATCCCGCGCAGAATGTGGCATGGCTGGCAGATCTGTTGCAACGCCAGGGGCAGGCACACCAGTCGGTGATCGGGGTGCTGGGCCGGGTGGATCCTGAAACCCGCAGGGTGACCAGCCGTCCCCTGAAACTGCAGGATCATCCACTGGAACAGGAACTGTCTGAGCGGCTGGGCTGGCCGGTGCGGGTGGAGAACGACGCCAATCTGTCGGCGTGGCACCACTGGAAAGTGCTGAACCTGCGCCCGTCAGATCCGCTGGTGTTTTTGAATTTCAGCTTTAACATCGGGCTGGGCATGGTGCTGGGCGGGCAGGTGTATTCCGGGGCCAGAGGGGCTGCCGGAGAAATCCAGTACGCTGCAGATCCCAACCGCACCAACCCTACAGAAATGATGGGATTGCGCTTGCTGGGTCACCTTCAATGGCTCTCTCCCAACGGTTCCACAGCAGATGTGGCCCTGATGGGGCACCAGGGCCACCGGGCTGCCCAGCGGGCTTTGCAGCGTTTCAATCAGGATCTGGCGGTGCACCTCACCTCGGTGATGGCGGTGCTGGCCCCCAGGGTGCTGGTGCTGCAAGATGTGCCGCTGGCTTCTGAACTCCTCAGGGATGAGGTGCGTTTCACATTTGCAGAACTGGGTTTTGACACCCGGGTGATGATCAGTCCGCTGGGACCGATGGCAGGTCTGGTGTCTGCAGGGGTGTACGGGGTGAAGGTGCTGGAACGCACACGGCTGGGTCTCTGAACAGCAGGACATTTGTCTTTCTGGCAAGAAAAGTGCTGTTTCAGATGATGTTTTTAAGATTTGATTTGCACACCATAATTTGATAAGCTGACTTCATAAAAGAAAGGCAGGCAGATGCCATGGACCTCAATTCCTGGACCCCAAAAGACATTTCCCGCAGGCTCGGCATCATGGTGGGCTTCTTTGCAGGGGCCTTCACCAGCATGATCCTGATGACCGATGGGGGCTGGAATCCGTGGCTTGCCATCCTGGCTTGCATCCCACTGGGGCTTTTCGCTGGCTGGCTGACCCGTGTGCTGTCCCTGCAGCATTACCGCAGCAAAGGCAAGACCTGAACGCGCAGCAGGACATCAGATGGCCCAGCAGGCCCGCAACTTCGGCCTGCAGCAGGGATTGCTGAACCTCAACGGATCCAGCTTTCAAACGCAGGCGCGCCACAGCGTCAGGTCTGCTGGTGCACTGTTTTTTGGGCTGGATCTGGCTGCAGCGACACCCTGGCCCCCAGCACCATCAGGGCTCCTGCCAGGATTTGCCCTGCGTTCAGGGTTTCTCCAGCCAGCAGGTTTCCCAGCAGCACAGCAATCAGCGGCGTGATGAAGGTGTAACTGGCCACCCTGGAAGCGGCCCACACCTGCAAAAGCAACTGGTGGAGCACAAAGCCCATCAGGGAACCCACGCTCACCAGATACAGCAAACTGCCTGCTACATCCGGGTGCATCAGGGCCTCCCAGCGCACCTGCTGCCAGGACTCCACAACACAGCTCAGGACCAGCAACAGCAGGCCTCCCAGCAGCATCTGCAGGGCGGAAACCTCCAGCACAGAGAATTGCTGCACCACTTTGCGCCCCTGCACACTGCCCCAGGCGTACCCCAGAGACCCCAGGCACATCAAGAAGGCAGCACCCTGCTGCTGGGCAGGCAGACCTGCAGGACTGAACAGCAGCAAGAGGCCCACACAACCCAGTCCCACCCCCAGCCCTTTGCGAAAAGAAGGGTTTTCCTGTTTCAGCAGCACCCCAAAAAGCAGGGTTCCCAGCGAAATCGGAACGGTGCTGACCACAGCAGCCATGCCACTGGAAATGAACCTTGCCCCCCAGGCCATCAGGCCGTAACTGCCCACCACCATCATGCAGGCCAAAGGCAAAATCTGTCTCCAGGCCTTCAAGATGCGCAGCTGTTTTTTGCTCCACAGCCAGAACAGCAGCACCCCTCCTGCCAGCACAAAACGCAATCCCATCAGCAGCAGGGGAGGAAGGACCTGCAAACCCACTTTCAGGGCCAGAAAAGTGGACCCCCAGCTCAGGCACAGCAGCACAAAAGCCAGCGCAGGGAAAGCGCGGATCACGGGCGTCATCTGCCCCGAGTGTAAAAGCACAGCCCACCCGCTTCAATCCAGGTGGGCCAATCTCAGGCATTGGCTTTTCTGATGGGTCAGTCTGCCTCTCCAGCCACATGCTGGGTCTGAAAGTACAGCTGGTACTGGATCTGGTCGGTGGTGTCCTCCAGCACCAGCAGGTTGCGGTTTCCAGCCAGGGGAATGTGCTGCACCGTGAACCAGCCTTGCTGGTTTGCTGCCTGATACACAGGTTTCAGCGCACTGGCCTGGGGGTCCACCGTCAGGCCCTGCCACTCAAAACGCTCGCCCGGGGTCCAGGAGAGGCCCGTGATCTGCTGCGCAGCTGGATTGGCCGAAATGATTTTCTGCTGGGCATCCAGCACCACAAAACCCGTGGGGGAGGCCTGCAGCACCTGCTGGTATTCGTTGTGCAGCAGGCGTTGCTGCAATTCCTCGATGGTGCGGCGCGCCATGCCCTGCAGGGCTTTCCGGTCCCAGTCTGAAAAAGTGCGGGGTTGATAATCCACAGCGCACAATGTCCCAATGCGGAACCCTTCAGGGCTGATGATGGAAACCCCCAGGTAAGCCCGAATGAAGGGATCTCCCAGCACAGCAGGATGCTCTCTGAACATCGGGTGGGTGGTGGCGTTCTCCACCACCATCGGTTCATTCGAGAGGATGGTGTACTGGCAGAAGGTTTCCTTCCGGACGGCGTCATCTTTGCTGAACTGGATGCAGGCCTTGAACCACTGGCGTTCCCGGTCCATGAAAGACACCATCACCGAGGGGACCTGCAGCAGAAATGCGGTGTCCTCGGCAATGCGGGTGAAAGCCACTTCATCTTCGGTGTCCAGAATCCCGTAACTGTACAGGTTCTCCAGACGGAGTTCTTCATTTGGGTCCAAAAGCTGGGTCATGGGCCTCCTGGGGGTTCAGTTTCAACGGAATGATGCAGAGCAACAGCTGTAAATGCGGTCAATGCAGGTCTGTGATGTGCTGGGTTTCATCGGAACAGGGGATGCAGGGGGTCAACCCTCCAGCAGCGTTTTTGCTGGGACACATTTTACCGCACAGGGGTGCTCCTGAAGACAGGCTGGTTTCAGCATAATCTGCAGGTTCTGTCAAAATGTTTACTTTCTGTTGCTGCCGGATTGCAGGCTTTTTGCTTTCAATTCAGGACCATGCCCCAGACCACAGAGAGGGCGGGTTTGACCAGCAACTTCAGGGTGCGCAAGGGCAAAGCTGGATCAAAATCCACTTCCAGGTATTCCTGATGGTCTTTTTGAATGAATCTGGTGGAGACAATCTGCGCCAGATGAAGCTTGACCAGAACGTTCCCTTCCTGTTCCAGCACAAGGGTCATGTTTCCCAGATATGGGGTCATGCTGCAATGAAGGGTCAGACCCTGACGGATCAGGGTGAAATGAAGGGTGGTGAACTCCCAGTATTCTTCAGGATCATCCAGAACAGGTTCTGATTCAAACAGCCACAGCAGTTCATGTTCTTGCGGGAATTCGCGTTTCATGGGTTGTTTTCAGTCTAACGTACAACTGCAGCGAATGAAAAAACCAGTCCTGAAGTAAATTCAGGCTGGTTTTCGGGAGCAGGTTTGAGGATGGAATTCAGGGATTCAGGCGTTTGCCCTGCAGCACCATTCCTGGCTGAATGAATTGCAAGGTGCCGTCTGGCAGGAATACCACCTCGGCGTCTCCAACAGCCAGATACAGGTGGTCAGGGCTTGCGGCCTGCAGGTAGAGGGGGTGCCTCCGGTGGGCAACAGGGAGAGGTTTCCGTTTTCCTGCTGGATGATGAAGCTGAATTCTGTTCCCTCAAGCTGGTAGTGCCTTCTGTTTTTTTGAATTGTTCGGGGGTCAGGGTGAGGGAAGGGCGCACTGCTGGCAGGGTCACTGCTTCTCCCAGAGCGGCATGGGCCAGATTCAGGGCCAGTTCATCTGCAGGGAAATATCCCACGTTGCCCAGCACCACCACACTGAGTTTCTGCTCGGGGAAATACATCATGCTGGACTGAAAACCACTGACCGAACCTCCGTGCTGGATCAGAGGTTTCCCCTCATCCTGGCCCACGGTGAGACCGTAGCTGTACGGCTGGTCGTGGTATGCAAGAACCTGCGGGGTGGAGAGGGCTTTTTTGCTCTCTTTTGAGAGCAGGGAACCTTCAAACACGGCTGGCAACCAGCGGGCCAGTTCGGGTGCAGTGGAATTCAGGCCCCCGGCACCGGTAATGCGGCAAGGAAGACTTCCAAAAATGGCCTAACCTGAAGAGAAATCGACAGAAACCGGCTACTGGAGGGACTTTCATGGGAAAATAACGCAAAAATCCATACACCCCCATTGATTGATGGCTCGTAACAGCTCAGCAGGGGGATTGAATTTCGAAAACTGTTACAGTAGAAGGACCGTGGAAGAACCCTGTCCCAACTGTTCAAAGAGGTGTTTGAATCCCTGGTGGAGCAAGGTCTGACCTCAATCCTCCGAACGAAAACTTGAAAGGTCAAAAGGGTCGAGTGAAACAGAGTGCAGGGCGCAATCTAGCCCTGAGACTACAAAAATACCAGGTGGCGGTGCTGAGATTTCTGGACGAGCCCCAGATGCCGTTTGACAACAATCAAACGGAAAGGGACCTTCGGATGATGTGTGTGAAACGCAAGGTGTATGGGGGTTTCGTTCTGAGGGGGGTGGGGAGGGGTTCTGCAGGATTCGCAGCTGCCTGTCGACCCTTCGCAAGCAGGGCTTAAAGGTTTTCGAGGGATTGACCAGCATCTTCCAGGGGCGTCTTTTGCTCCCTCAATTCTCGTGCTGAGCAGTTACCTGTACCAGTCTGGCTTTTTTATGTCTCAATCAAATTGTCGGGTACTGAGGTTGCTGCGCAAACAAAGCAGCTTGAAGAGCGCGATTGGGCATTGTTCCCATGTTCAAGAGCCCAGATTCTGCGTTGATCAGTGAAATGGAAGGATTCACCAGAATCCTTCCATTTCAAAAAGCACCCCTCAGAGAGCAAACCTCTTATTCTTTTGTCAAAGGCTCTAAAATATGCCTCAAAAAGGAGCCTTCCCATGTCTGAAACCCCGCCCGAAACCCCTGTGCTGGTTCAACTTCAGCAGCAACCCACCCTCAGCATCCACAGAAAGATCCCCATTGCAGACATCTCCACCAGCCACGGTGAATGTTTTCAGCTTCTGCATGACCACCTGAAAGCGCAGCAGATTGTGGCTGCTGGCCCCCCTTTTGTCCGGTACCACACTTTTGAAAAAGAGCACACCGATGTGGAGGTGGGGGTGCCCCTCCAGCAAGATGCACCCGCTTCCGCGGAAATTCAGGCCGGGCACCTGCCAGAAGGTCCAGCCCTGGTCACAGAGCATGTCGGGCCACACCAGAAACTGGGCGAAGCCTACCGCCGTTTGCATCAGGCCATGAAATCTTCCAGCCATGAACCAGAGGGAGCCATCTGGGAAATCTACCACTGGATGGACCTCACAAAAGACCCAGCAGAGGAATCCACAAACACCCCGCAAGACTGGCACACCACGCTGGTGCAGCCCCTGAAAAAGCAATGACTTTCTTTTCCACACAACAGGAGCATCTGTGCCTTACGCAGAATTAAACGGATTGCAGCTGCATTACGACATCCACCCCTCTTCTCGGAACCAGCATCCTCCCGTGGTCTTGCTGCATGGAGCCATGGAAGCAGGAACCTCCATGGAAGGCCTGCGTGATGTGCTGGCCCCCAGAACCATCATTCTGGTGGATTTGCAGGCCCATGGTCGCACTGCAGACATGGACCGCACCATGCGCCTGGAAACCCTGGCAGACGACATTGCTGCCCTGCTGGACCACTTGAACTTCCCAGAAGTGGATGTGGTCGGGTACTCCATGGGAGGCGGTGTGGCCCTCCGTCTGGCCATTCAGCATCCTGAGAGGGTGCGCAAAATGGCCGTCATGTCTTTCCCATTCAAGAGCAGTGGGCGGCATCCAGAAATCGCGGCTGGTCTGAAACATCTGGGGCCACAAGTGGCGAAAGGGCTGATGGGCAGCCCTCCTCACCGCCTCTACACCGCACTGGCCCCCCGTCCCGAGGACTGGCCACAACTGGTCACCCGCCTTGGAGAGGCCATGGGAGCAGATTTTGACTGGACCGAAGAGGTTAAAGCCCTCCAGAGCCAGGTGCTGCTGGTTTCTGGCGATGCAGACATGTTCCCCCCAGCGCATGCAGCAGAATTTTTTGCACTGCTGGGCGGAGGAAAACGCAGTGCCAACCCGGATGGTTCTGGCAAGAGCCCTCACCGTCTGCTGATCCTTCCCAGTGCTGCCCACCATGAGGTTTTGCAGTCTCCCGTGTTGAAAGTGGCCTTGCAGGACTTTCTGAAAGATTGACAGCCGCACATGAAAAAGAGCCTGAAATTCAGGCTCTTTTTCCGGGTCGAGGGTTTTACTTTTGCAGCTCCTGCAGGTGCTCGTCCAGGCGGTCCCAGGTGTCAGACACGCCCTGCAGCATGCCCATGTCCAGCACGGTTTTCAGGGCTTCTTCGGTGTCGTAGGCTGCGCGGGTGATGAGCCTTGTGCCCCCATCAACCTCCTCGAAGACCACGGTGGAGAGTGTGGTGGGCATGTTCTCGTTGACCTTGCCTTCTGCATCGGAGAAATAATCGGTGTACACAAGGCGCTCTGGAGCGTCAATCTCCTTGTAGATGCCCAGACCCCAGGATTCCATGCCGTAGAACTGGCCCTGGTTGGGGTCCACGCACTTCATGCAGTAGTGCCATTTGCCCCCCTCACGGAAATCCACGGTGCAGTAAGGGACTTCCCAGCCTTTTGGAGCCCACCACTTGCTGAGGTGTTCGGCTCTGGAGAAGGCCTCGAAGACCAGGGCACGGAGGGCTTTGAAGGTGCGCTCCAGAACGAGCACTTTGCCGGATTCGATGCTGGATGTGATGGCAGGGTTGACAGATTGAACGGTGGTCTGGGTCATGGTGGTGCCTCCTTGGGGTGTGAATCAGTTCTGGGGTTTGTCTTGCGGGTCTGTGGATGGGGGAATCTGGGGCTTTTCTGGTTCTGGGGTTTCTTTTTGCAACTGCTGCAGGTAATCTTCCAGTTTGTCGTAGCGTTCTTCCCAGAGCTGGCGGTAGCGGTGCAGCCAGCCGTCCAGCTCCTGAAAAGGCTGGGCGCGCAGGGTGCAGATGCGGCGGTTGGCCACGGCCTGCACTTCGATGAGTCCAGCGTCGGTCAGAACGCGCAGGTGCTTGGAGGCCTGGGGTTGCCGGATCTGCAACCTGGTGGCAATTTCTCCGACGGTGAGGGGTTGCTGGATCAGCAACTCAACGATTTGCAAGCGGTGCTCTTCGGCCAGGGCGTTGAAGGTGAGGGCGTTGATGGGAACACCTCCTTTCCCGGTGGTGTTTGTTCTTTGATGACTATAGTATGCCATATCAGGAATATTCCTGTCAAGGAATATTGGTCTTCATGAAGAGAGAACTGGGAAGGTTGCAGGATGTTGCTGGTTTGACCCTGAGGGACCGAGCAGCCTTCAAGGATTCTGTGTGAGGCTGGAAATTGCCCTCCAACAGGAAGAAAGCCAGGGGGAGGCACTCATGTGTATTGGAATGAAGCTGGAAATTTGGATTGCGGGGAGCAGAAGCACAAGCAACCCCTGTAACACAGAACAGATCAATTTTTGATCTGTCCCAGGATTCTCTGCTCTTCGCAAATGAAAATTCTCGTGTATCATGATCACATGGGAAAAATATTGATGATGGGGATTTTGCTCATGAGCCTGGCTTCGTGCCAGAAATCATCTACAAATTTTGAAAGTCTAGGATCCACTTCCTGGAAGAGCTTTAGATTGCATGGAAAAGTAAAAACCATGACTTTATGTCAAAAAGGCGGCCAATGCTTCACCTTCAATTTCAATGTTTATGGAATTGAGCAAGGAAGTTTAAAAGATCGGAAGCTGGTCAGCAACGCGGGGGATACAATGGTGTTTGAGCGCCCAGACGGCTTTCAAGATGGAAGTCTGGTGCGAGAAACATTTAAAAATGGTTTGTTGTTTGAATCTGACTGGCTTGACCATAAAAAACAACCAACAATTATTGAAATATATTCATATGATAGAGATGGTATGCCAATAAAAATTGAAAACTACCATCAGTCCGAAGAAATGCGAGAAATACATAAAATCACTACATTTTTCTATAAAAATAATGCTCTTGTTTCCTCGCGTGAGACTGCATCTGATGGATCTTATGATATTCTGCAAACTTACGATGCCTATGAAAATCTGGTATCGGTGAAAGATGGAAAATCTTCTGAATACACCTACAAATATAAAATTGATTCTTATGACAACTGGATTGAGAGCTATTCTCCGTCTGATTTGCTTTTCACGCGTAAAATCACATATTATTGAAGAGTAATATGTGAGTGAATTTACCTGGATGTGCTGGTGACATCTATGATTGTTCTTCCATGGTGTTGCATTGGTTTTTTTGTACGTGCTTGTTCACAATTTTATGGATGATGAAGATAAAAAATCACCTGTGATCCGTGCGTTGCCTTTGAACAGTGTGACTTTCAGGACTGTCAAAGGGGCCATCTGATGGTTTTATATCGAAAATCAATTGTTCTCAAAACAGAAAAAGGAGCAGGAAATTCCTCCCTGCCCCTCAACATCAAACCCTGCTGTGTTTATTCAGTGAAATGGCTCACATCACACCCTGGTGATTTCTTCCAATGTGCGCCCTGAATGCTCCAGAATGTGCCTCAGGGCCAGCGGAATCACTGCGTCCCAGCCCTGCGGATGGCAGGCAGCAGGGAAGGGAACAGGTGGTGCATTCTTGCGGGTGTACCCTGCAAAAAGCTCTGACAGCCTGCGGTCCTGGGCCTGCAGTGCAGCATCGAACAAAGCGCGGGTGATCTGGTGGGCTTCCTGTTTTAAACCGTAATTCCACATTCCCAGTGCGGCCAGTGCGGTGTCGTGGGGCCACACACTGCCGTTGTGATAGGACACCGGGTTGTACCGCACGCTGCCTTCTGCCAGGGTGCGGATGCCCCACCCACTCCACAGCCCCGAATTGAACACCGTGCGGGCCACCTCGATGGCGTACTGCTCGGGGATGATGCCCGTCCAGAGGGTGTGGGCAGCATTGCTGACCAGCACCTTCATGGGTTTCTTGTCTCCATCCAGACCGTGCACATAGTAATTCGCCTCGGGCCAGTAGAAATGCTGCTGGAACTTCTGCTGCAAATCATGTGCGAGGGCACGGTACACCTGGGCCTGCGCGGTGTTTCCCAGTGCTGCATAAATCTGCTCTGCAGCACGGTAGGCTGCGTAAGCATAGCCCTGCACTTCCACAATGGCGATGGGTTTTTCCGGATCGGGTTCCTCACCGTCCTCGAAGAACACGCTGTCTCCAGAGTCCTTCCAGACCTGGTTTTTGATGCCTCCAACCGGGTGGGGGATGTACTCCAGAAAACCGTCCCCGTCCGGGTCGGCATCGTGCTGCATCCAGTGCAGGGCGGCTTCAATCCCAGGCAAGAGGTCTGCAATGAAAGCCTGATCTCCTGTGGTTTTCAGGTACTCCCCACACAGCCACACAAAAAGAGGGGTGGCATCCACGGTCCCGTAATAAGGGCGGTGGGGGGTGTTTCCAGTTCGCGTGAATTCCCCGATGCGCTCCTCGTGCAGGATTTTGCCGGGTTCTTCCAGGGTTTCTGCATCCAGTTTCTGGCCCTGGTGGTCTGCCAGGTACTTCAGGATGCCTTTTGAGATCTCCGGGTAATCCCTGACCGTCATGTGCCCGATGATCAGCGAATCCCGCCCGAAAGGGGCCACAAACCAGGGAATCCCTGCTGCAGGAAAGATCCCGGATCGGGTTTCAAAAAGCAGAGACCGGAAATCCTGCACCCCCCGGAACAGCACTTCCTGGTCTTTTTCGTTCTGCAGGGTGACTTTTGGTTGCCAGTGCTGGTCGTACTCTGAGCGGAGTGCAGCAAAGTCCATTTCCTGCGCGCTTTCTCCGTCCAGCAGGGCATGAATCTGGATCTGGATTTCAGTGTTTCCCCGTGCCTGCCAGTTCAGTGCTTCGCCATCCCACACGGCAGCAGGATCGCAGGAAATTTCGGTGTGGCGCGTGACGCCGTCCTGCCCTGCATAACGGAAACGCACCCCGGTCTGGGTGGCCTCTGCCTGCACGCTGCGTTCCCATCCGCCATATCCCCGCACCTGAAACATGTCCGAGAAATCTGCATTCACTTTCAGGCGAATCTGGTAAGACGCGTCCTGATAAGACTGCACATTCAGCGTGTCCTGCACTCCGTTTTTGTGCAGCATCAGGGTGCGTTCCACCCCCAGTTTCATCAGGTAACCCAGGTCATCATTCGAGGAGACCTGATGCAGTTCAAAGGGGTAGGCGAGGTGTTGCATCAGGGTGTTGAGGGGCGCACCATCCAGTTCCCAGCGGTATTCGCTGAGGAAGCGGGTGTCCCTGCGGTACAGGCCACTCTCGCCGGATTGAATGCGGAATTCATCATCCCCCACCCAGTAAAGTTCGTTTTCTTTCAAAACAGCACGGTATTTCAAGGTCTTGACCCTTTCTCGGGAGAGGTTACAAAGCTGCGGTCAGCCTTTGACGGCACTGCCCACAGAACTTTCCACAAAGTAACGCTGGAAGAACAGGAACAGCAGGATGATGGGAATGGCACTGATCACAGCTCCGGCCAGAATCAGGCCGTAATCCCCCTGGCCTGCGTAAGCCTGCCGGAAGTTGGCGAGGCCCACGGGCAAAGTCAAATTGCTGGCCGGGTTCTGCACCACCACCGAGGGCCAGAAAAAATCATTCCAGGACCCCTGAAAAGTGGTGATCGCCAGGGTGGCAATGGCGGGCAGGGTCTGGGGCAACGTCACGTACCAGAAGCTCTGGAAGGCACTTGCTCCGTCAATCGCGGCAGCTTCATCCAGTTCCCTGGGCAGGCTCTCAAAGAACTGCTTCATCAGGAACACCTGCGCACTGCCCACCAGACCGCTGACAATCAGGCCCCAGGGGTTGAAGAAGTTGGGCAGACCAAAGAGTTTTGACAGGCCCCACAGACCATCGCGCAGCAGCAGGAAGTTGCTTAAAAAAGTGACCTGCATGGGCACCATCATGGTGAACAGCACCAGCACGAACAGCAGGTTTTTTCCAGGGAATTGCAGTCTGGCAAAGGCGTACCCTGCCATCGAGGCGAAGGCAATGCTGGTCAGCACCTTCACGATGGCAATCAGGAAGCTGTTTCCCACCCAGCGCAGAAATATGGAGTTGCCCGTTTCCAGATCCACCGATTCCCGGAAGGCCCTGAGGTAATTGTTGAAGGTGAACCCCATGATGCCAGGGGTGATGTTGTTGAAGAAGTTCGCCCGTCCGAACCGCTCCACTTTGGTGGGGGGCAGGGTGGAGTCGGTGAGTTGCTGGCCCCGGTCCAGTTCCACGTTCAGTGGGGTGCGGTCCAGGATGATGGGACCATCCAGGTAATACTGCCCGTCTTTTTTGATCAGGGACACCACAGTGTCTGCAGGGACGTTGGTGCGCTGCTGCTGGGCCTCTGGGGTGTCCAGATTGACTTTCACGACCTGCCCACCCACCACAGCTTCCAGGTCTTCGGTGAAGGTTTTTGGGGTTCTGGCCCTCACCTTTTCACCCTGTTGCTGGGTCAGGTGGGGATAAACCACCTTCAGGGTGTAGCGGGTGATGGTGCCGTCCTGCAGCTTGCCTTCCCGGTCTGGTCTCTGTGCAGAAACAGTCTGGCCTGCCTTCAGATCCTGGACGGTGGCAAAATCTGCTGCGTAAACCGGATCCCGCACTGCCCCGATGCCTGCACCGGGTTGCAACCTCAGCACCTGCACCACGGGTGGCACAACGTCCTGACCTGCTGGCGTGAAGATGCTCACTTCAAAAGGCACTTCTGCACCAGGCTGGAGTTCCCCAAAGAATCCCCCTCCACCTCCGGCCACGCCCAGGCGGTAAGCGGCCCCCATGTTGCCGGGGTCCAGTTTGGGCAGACTCAGGGTGGGTGGGTATTCCAGCGGGTTGTCCTTGAAACTGGTCAGGGTGCCCAGCAAAAACGGCCCCAGCACCACCAGCGAAAACGCAATCAGAATGGTGTACACCCACACTGCGCGGGCCACCAGACGTGAACGGTAATGAGCGGGATTCATCTGTTCACCTCGTCTTTGAAGAACTGGCGCTGCAACAGCACCACCAGCAAGGTCAAAGCGGCCAGAATCATGGCGGCAGCGCTGGCCATGCCTGCCAGAGAACTCCCTCCCCTGAACGAATAATTGTAGATGTAGTAAGACAGGGTGATGATGGAATCCAGTGGAGCCGCGTCTCCAATCACTTTCACCTGATCGAACATCTGCAAGGTCCCAATCAGGCTGATGGTCACCGCATAAAAGGTCACGGGTTGCAACTGGGGCACCGTCACATAACGGAATTTCTGCCAGGGGGTGGCTCCATCGAGTTCTGCCGCTTCATACAGGCTGCTGGAAATGCCCTGCAAGCCTGCCAGAAAGAACAGCATCAGGGTCGGAATGGTGGTGAAGGTGTTCATCAGGATGATGAACAAAAGCGGAATGGGCAGCAGGCCAAAGAGTTTGTCGGTGTTGTACACCCAGTCGAAATCAAAGGAAGCCACATCACGCGGCTGAATCCAGCCCATGAAACTCGCGACCAGCACTGCAATCCCCCCGATGGCCACACTGATCCACAGCAGCAAGGGATCAAACCAGGAGATCTGGAAGCTGCTTTTTGCCTGCCGGATTTTTGCTTTTTCCAGCAGCACCTGCAAAATCTGGGCCAGCACCGTCACGCCCACAAAAAGCAGGATGTGCGGGGTGTACTGCGTGAACTGGGTGGTCAGGTAATTGGCGATGCCTTTCTTCTGAAACAGCCACAGAAACACCAGCGTGATCACCACCGAACTGGTGATGGACGGCATGTAATACGCAGATCGGAAGAACATCAGGCCGCGGATGCGCTGGTTCAAAACCACGGCCAGCAAAAGGGCTCCAGCGGTCTGCAAAGCGGTGGTCAGAAAACTGAACAGCAGGGTGTTGATGAGGGCGATTCTGAATTTGTCGTCCTGGAAAATGTTCAGATAAGACCTGAATCCCATCCACTTCGGAGGGTTGAAGAGGTCGTAATCGGTGAAACTGAAGTACACGGCCCGCACAAATCCGTAAAAGAAAAAAACCAGCAAGGTCAGCAGAAAAGGGGCCAGAAACAGGTAGGCCGTAAACGTGTCCTTGCCGGTTTGCTTTTTCCCGGACGGGTTGGGTGTGTCTTTGGTTCGGGTTTTTAACATGGAAACCTCACCACAGGGGGAGGGTGCTTTTGGCACCCTCCGGGTTGTTCCTCACCGCAACCTTCGGTTGGTTCTCTCCTGCTGGGAGAGGAAAGGTCCTCATCGCAACCTTCGGTTGGTCCTCTCCTGCTGGGAGAGGAAAGTGCCTCACCGCAACCTTCGGTTGGTCCTCTCCTGCTGGGAGAGGAAAGTGCAGCGAGGAGAGGTTGTTGATCCTCTCCTCTTAGGAGAGGAAAGCGTAGCGAGGAGAGGTTACCGCTTCATCACCGAATTCAGGTCGGACTGGGCTTTTTTCAGCGCTTCGTCGGTGGTGGCTTTGCCACTCATCACGGCCTGCAGGGCAGCGTTCACCGGGGTCATCCAGTCGCCGCCGTACTGCTTGAAGCTGTAGCCGTACACGTAACCGTCGCTGGCCCCTTCAAAGACCACTTTGGCGTTCATGGCCTCCTGGGTGGTTTTGTTGAAGTAGCTGTTGCTTTGCAGGCTGGTGCGGCTGGGAATGGCCAGACCTTCGGTGAGGATGAACTGCTGGGTTTTCTCGCTGGTGAGCTGGTCCAGCACCTTGAGCGCTGCGGCCTGCACTTTGGAGTCCTTGTTCACGGCCCAGCCCACGGTGAAAATGAAGTTCCCGCGTTTTTTGGTTTTGTCGTTCCTGGGGATGGGTGCGGTGCCGTATTTCAGGTTGGGAGCGTTGTCGCGCAGGAAGCCCGAGATCCAGGCCCCTTCGATGGCAGCGGCCACTTTGCCTCCCCCGAAGCACCCTCCCGACCAGCCCTGTGAGAGGTCCGAGGGCAGGATGGCGGTTTTGTCTTTGACCAGTCCGGTGTAGAAGTTGAAGGCTTCCTTGAAGCGGGAGTCCAGCAGGTTGCTGTTCCCTTTGCTGTCAAAAGTTTTCCATCCGGTGGCAAATGCGAAGGCACCAAAGCGGGCGAAATCTGCGGGCAGGCAGATGCCATAATAATCGTTCCCCAGCGCTTTCTTGACCTTGCGCAGCTTGTCTGCAAAGGTGCTCCAGGTGTCGTTCTCGTTGGGGTAGGCCACGTCCGCCTCATCGAAGAGGTCTTTGTTGTAGGTGATGGCCAGAGAGTTGAAGTCCTTGGCAATGGCGTACACCTTGCCGGTGTCGGTGAAGGCTTTCACCAGGGAGGGCACGAAAGGTTTGGTGCTCACCTTGCCGTTGAGAGGCAGCAGTTTCCCGGTCTTGATGAACCCCGGAGCCACGAAGATGTCGATGTACATGAGATCTCCGGCGGTTCCGCTGGACAGGGCGTTGGTGAGTGCTGCGTTGAAATCCCCCTGGAGGGGTTCAAACACTGCCCGGATGCCGTCTTTGGCAAGAGCCGGGTTCACGATCTTGTTGAGCAGGTCGTTCACAATGGCGACATCGGCTCCGGCAAAACCATTGAGCTTCACGACGGTCTCGGCACTGGCAGCACCGGCCAGCAGGGCAGCAGCAAGCAACAAACTTCTTTTCATGGTCTCTCTCCTTTTATTGGTTCAAACCCTCTCGGGCTGAGCAATCAGTGGGAAACATCCGGGGGCGCTGCGGTGGTGGCCCCCTTCTGGAGTTGCACAGGCACATAAACCCCCTGAGGGTCCTCACCCTCGATCCCTGACAGTGCCAGTTGCACGGCAGCATGGGCGATGCGGGAAATGTCCTGCAAAATGGTGGTGAGCTGTGTGTTGGGGAAGGGAAAGCCGTCAAATCCCACCACGGAAACCTGTTGTGGCACCTGGACATCCAGGTCCTGCAGGGCTCCAATGGCCCCCAGCGCCATTTCATCGCTGGCAGCGAAGAGGGCGGTGAAGCGGTGTCCAGCTTCCCAGGCTTTGCGAATGGCCCGGTAAGCATCCAGTGTATTGAAGTGGCCTTCCAGATCGTGCTCGTCCTGCACGGAAAAACCGGCTTTCTGCAGGGTGTCCACAAAACCGTTTCTGCGGTCTTCTGCGGCCTGACTGGGAATCCTGGTGCCCAGGAAAGCGAATTGCTGGTGCCCCAGGGAAATCAGATGTTCTGCAGCCAGCTGTCCACCTCTGTGGTCGTCTGGAACCACAAAAGCATGTCCGGGTTCATGCCCGATCACCACAGCAGGGATGTTCTGGCTTTTCAGGTAATCCAGGCGCTTGTGGGTGTGCTGGGCGCTGAACAGCAGCACGGCGTTGGGAAGTCGAATGTAACTGGGAAGGTCTTCATGAAGCTCAATGAACTGGATGCCCAGTTCCTGGGTTTCGCGGGCCAGGGCCCGCCAGATCAGGGCGAAATAAGGGCTGATGCGGCTGTCTCTCTGACCGATGGAAATGCCGATGGTGTGTTTGGAGCGCATGCTCAGTTCCCGTGCGGCAGGGTCGGGAACGAAGCCCAGGCTGTTCATCACCTCCAGGACTTTTTCTCTGGTGGCGGCGGCGACGGTGGTTTTTCCGTTGATGACCCGGCTGACGGTGCCTTTGGAGACCCCGGACACCCGTGCAATTTCGTCAATGGTGATTTTCACCCTTCCACCTTAGCCTTTGTTACCGGTTACAAAACATGGAAACAGGGTTTGCCGCACCTCTGGAAAGGGAGACACATCTTGTAACCGGTTACAACATATTCATATCACCATCTTTTCGGCGCGTCAAGTGGGAAGTCCCACAAAGAAATTCTGCCCATGCTCCTCTGCCCACAAAAGGAGCAAGTCAAGAAAAGCCAGCAAAACAGCCCGAAAACATGTTGCAGGCTGCTGAAAAACAGGTTCTGGGTTTTGTTCTGGAGTGATGGAGGCGTTTGATGGGTTTTGCTCAGATGCAAATGGGGATTTTTATTCTCTGGATCGACCAGAATTCACTCCCACCCCTGGCGGTTCAGCCCCGGTGACGCAGGCAGTCCAGGGTCACGGCCAGCACGATCAGGCAGCCAATCACCACTTCGTTCAGCAGGGGATTCACCGAAAAGTGCACCAGGGCGTTGTTCACCACCGCCATGATGAGGACCCCCACCAGTGAACCCCACACCTAACCCAGACCTCCGGCCAGGGACGTGCCTCCGATCACCACCCCGGTGATGGAAGTCAGTGTGAAAATGCCAGAATCCAGCCGGGAAATCAGGATCATGCCGGACAGTGTTTGAAATCGCTGCTGCACCATATCCTCATGAAGAGAATATAAATCACAGGACAGATTTTTAAAAGAAAGCCCTTGTGAATTTTGTGATGACCTGCTAGACTGAGATCCTTCCAGAGACGCCAAATGAACCCGGCTCATGTTTTTGAGCTGGGTTCTTGTTTTTGAGAGAAAAAACATGACTTTGAAAAAGTCAAAGCCCCAATGCAGAAGAAAACTCCGGGCAGATGTTTTTGCAGGGTTTCAAGCCCTGAACACCCCAGCTTTCAAAACCTTTCACCTTGAAGCTGGCCAGCCTGGAAAAATCATCCAGCCCTGCAACGGTGACCAGGGTTGCTTCTGAAGGTCCTTTTTCTTGCTCCCACCGCACTTCTGAGCAAGGGGCATCGTCCTCACAGCAGCTTTGCTGTTGAGGGGACAGACAGGAAGGGCATCACATGACTGCATATGGTTTCACCCTGAAGTTCTCCTCTCATGAGCGCTACACCCCGAACCTGCAAAAATGGATTGAAACCCTCACCGGACAGACCGTGACCTTGCATTTCACGCACCAGATGGGTTGGTGGCCTCACCAGCAATGCGAGGTGCACCTGATGGCTTCCCGCAGCGATGCCATCGCCTTTTACAACCTGATGCTGCAACATTACCGCATCGAGACCCTGCAAACCCTCTGAACACCAAATGAGCAACAGGCCTGAAAATTTCCTCTGAATGGGCCTGCTTTGCAACCTCCTATCATGCATTCACCTGAAAACCTGCATGTTGAATTGGAGAAGCTGGAAAGGCGCAGTGTGTTTTTCGTCTGGCGGGATGCCAACGGGGCAGGGGTGCATCCGTCCAGACGGGTGCATCCAGGCATCAAAGTGGGAGATGCGGTGACCTGTGAGGTGTGGAACGAGGATGTGCGTCTGCTGGGTCTCTCCAGGTTTGCCTTTGACGATGGAATTGGAGGGCTGATCCATCAGGTGGTGGAGCAGGCCCGGCTCAAATTGACGCAGGCCTGAACAGTCCTGCCTGAACAGTCCTGCCTGAAGGTTCAGGCACACAAAACCTCAGCGGTCTGTGAGGCGTTCCATGGCCTCAGAATATCGGGCCCCCACCACCTCAATCTGGTTCAGGGCCACTGCAATTTGCTGCAAATCCTCTGAAGTCAACTTCATGTTTGCTGCGCCCAGGTTTTCCTGCAGGCGCTCGATTTTGCGGGTGCCCGGAATCGGCACAATCCAGGGTTTCTGGGCCAGAATCCAGGCCAGGGCAATTTGCGCAGGAGTGGCGGTTTTTCGGGTCGCCAGGTTTTGCAGCAAACCGATGAGCTTCTGGTTGGCTTCCCGGTGTTCCAGGTTGAACCTGGGAATGGTGTTGCGGATGTCTCCCTCGGCAAAATCGGTTGAGGCATCGATTTTGCCGGTCAGGAAACCCTTCCCCAGCGGGCTGAAGGGCACAAAACCAATGCCCAGTTCTTCCAGCACAGGCAGAATTTCTTTTTCCACGGTGCGGGTCCACATGGAGTATTCGCTTTGCAGGGCCGTGACGGGCTGCACTTTATGTGCGCGGCGGATGGTGTCTGCTCCGGCTTCAGAAAGGCCAAAATGCTTCACCAGACCCTGCTGGATGAGTTCCTTGACAGTTCCAGCCACCTCTTCAATGGGCACTTCCGGGTCCACCCGGTGCTGGTAAAAGAGGTCAATGGCCTCTACCCGCAGGCGTTTCAAAGATGCCTCTGCCACCTGGCGGATGCGTTCAGGACGGCTGTTCAGGCCAGTGAATCCTGTAGAGCCGTCTGAATGCAATTGAAAACCGAACTTGGTGGCGATTTTCACCTGATTGCGGTATGGATAAAGTGCCTCTCCCACCAGTTCTTCATTGGTGAAAGGCCCATACACCTCTGCCGTGTCAAAAAAAGTCACACCCTGTTCCACAGCGGCCTGCAGCACCCGAATGCTTTCTTCCTTGCTGCCAGAAGGCCCGTAAGACTGGGTGATGCCCATGCAGCCATATCCAAGGGCAGAAACTTCCAGATCCTCACCAAGAACGCGTTTTTGCATGATCCCTCCAGATCAAACCAGTATAAGACGAGGCTTCTGGCAGAGGTTGCCCATTCCTGCGGACTTGCTGCTTCAATCACTGCAACAATAAAGGCAGAGTGGCCGAAGCGGCTTTCTGGGGTGCCCTGTTTTGAGCTGGACCTTCCGCTTGCCTGAAACCAGAGCCCTGCAATTCACTTTGGAAATGGGATCGAGATGTTGACTGAAACTGAAGCTTACACAGGAATGATGGCCTATGCTGCAACCGGAGCAGGACTTTTTTACTGGGGGGTGTTGAATCTGCTGAAGCAACCACACCTGTTGATGCTGGACCCACTTTCAAGATCTTATGTGCAATGGTGCATGCTGGGAGCTGCGGTCATCAGTGGTTGTTTCATGTTCGGATCCAATTTGATTCATCCCCTGATTGGAACCTCCTACAAAACCCAACTGGTGCCCCTGACAGCTGGAGCCCTCCTGATGGGTGTGTTTCATCTGGTCTCTCGAAAGGGTCTGTACGGGTTTGTGACTGCACTTCTTGGATTGTGGAGCGCCTCCTTCTTGCTGGCAGGCCTGTTGTTTTTTGTTCTGATTTTGAAACTGAACTGATCAGGTTTGCACCCTTGTCCTCCCTGCGCTGGAAAAATACAATGAAAATCCAACCCCCTTGATCCTTTCAGAGAGGTCAGCATGCAGGAGCCACACATCCTGCAGACACCGCGGGGGAGGGCTGGAGAGACCATGGCTGTAAAATGGACAGAAGCAGACGGCACAGAAAGAATCCTCCAGGGCTACCTGCGTTCGGCCCCTCCCAAAGGGACCAAGACCTACGACAAGAAAAAAAGCAAGGTGAGCAGGCTTCCGGCCAAGGTGGACCTGCGGCCACACATGACCCGCATTGAGGACCAGGGCCAGACCAGTTCCTGCACGGCCAATGCCACTGCCGGGGCCTACGAGTACCTGCTGAAACGCCACCAGGGTGAGGCCAGAGACGTCAGTCGCCTGTACATGTACTACAACGGCCGTTACATGCGGGACCCCAACAACATCCAGGATTCAGGGGTGATGATCTCGGACGTGATCCAGGGCCTCAAGGAATACGGGGCCTGCACCGAGAAAACCTGGGATTTCAACATCAAAAACATCAACAAAGAACCCTACCAGAAAGCCTATGACGAGGGGGCCACTTTCCTGATCGAGGAAACCCGCATGGTTCCGGTGGATCTGGAGGCCTGGAAGTCTGCGCTGGCAGAGGGAAACCCCATCATTTTTGGGCTGGCCCTCTTCCGTTCTTTTTACAACCACAAAAAACCTGGTGTGGTGCCCCACCCCACCAGAAACGAAATGAGCCTGGCGAAGCACTCCGGCCATGCCATGCTGTGCGTGGGGTACTCGGATCCAGACCAGATGTTCATTGTCCGCAACTCCTGGGGCACCAACTGGGGAGACAGGGGCTACTGTTACATCCCCTACGCCTACATCATGAACCCCAATTACAACTACGGGGACAGCTGGATCATCGAGCGCCTGGAGGTGCTGGAACCCGACGAGGAAAGCTGGTCAGAAGACCAGGAGTCGGTGTTGCCCGAAGTGGCCACCGTGCTCTCCGAAATGGACGATGAAACCTACGAGGCCCTGCTGGAAGGCATGGGCGAGGTGCCTTTCGAGCAGCGTCTGGCCCTGATCTTCCTGACCGCCGTGGGCATGGATGGGGAGATGAGCGAGGAGGAACTGGAGATCATCAAAACCCACCTGGCCCCGGTGCTTGAGGTGACCGGGGGAAGCCCCAACACCGCTGGGGTTTTGCGTGCCGCCAAAAAACGGCTGGGTGATGACGACCTGCTGAACGAATCCATCGACCTGATCTGGGAGTATTTTGATTATGACGTGCTGGCCCGCATCACCCAGCAGGTCGAGGAAGCCGCCGCTGCAGACGGCATGGCCCGCAAGGAACGCAAGTTCATTGATGCATTGATCGCAAAGTGGCAGGAGGGCCTGGAAGAAGCCGGAGAGGAAGAACACGAAGAAGAACCCGAAGAGGCACAGGAAGCTGCTGAAGGGGAGGACTTTGTGGAAACCCTGGTGGACGCCGCTTTTGATTTTTTCTTCGGGGAGGATGACGGCAAGGGCAGAAAATAGCCTGAAGCTCTGAAACGGAGCAGGCTGAGCTGTCCAGAAGGATGGGTGGTTCAGCCTGCTGTGGTTTGCAGATCTCCCAGAGCGGCCCTCACGGTTTCTCGCACATTCTCCCGCAGCCACACATGGGCCAGATCTCCCTGCATGCGCCCATGCCAGATCAGCACCAGAGGGGTGGGCTGGATGGGGAAGGGCAAAGGGCGAGACATCAGGCCCAGTTGTTGAATCAGGGCCTGTCCCATTTTTACGGGTGCCAGAACCACCATTTCACTGTGCTGGATGAATTGCAAAGCCGCCATGCTGCTGGGCACGGTGGTGACCACCTGCCTTTGCAGGCCCAGGGTTTCCAGCAGGTCATCCATGGGGTCCCGCAAGCGTCCCCTTCTGGACACACTCACATGCCGTGCTGCAGCGTAACGTTCAGGGGTCAAATCTCCCACAGCCAGCGGGTGATCGGAGCGCATCACCACCTCCAGGTGGTCTTCTCCCAGGGTTTCATGCCTGAATTCGGGAAGATTGGGGGTGCTGGAGCCCATTTCCAGGTCAATGTGACCGTGGCGCAACTCCGGGGTGTCGGTGCTGCTTTCTGCCAGGAACCGCAGCCGCACCTGAGGGGCCTGCTTTGCAATGCGGGCCAGCAGGTCCGGTCCAATGCGGGACAGGATGGCTTCATTGCTGCGCAGGGTGAAGGTTCTGCTGAGGGTGAGCGGATCCAGCTCCTTTTGCGGGGCCAGCAAAAGCCGGGCCTGCTGCACCAGCAAATGCACTTCATCCCGGATGCGCTGTGCATAAGGGGTGGGGGTCATGGTGTGTCCGGTGCGCACCAGAATGGCATCTCCGGTCACCTTCCTGATGCGGGAGAGGGTGCGGCTCATGGCGGGTTCCGAGAGGTTGAGGCGAAACGCGGCCCCTCCCACACTGTTTTCTTCCAGCAGCACATCCAGTGCCCTCAGGAGGTTCAGGTCCAGTTGCATACAGGTAATATTCTAGTTTACAAAATTGCATTTGTAGTCAGATGGCAACCCTGTTACCCTTCATTCAGAAGGTGTTCGTGGCTGAAAGTGCAGCCAGGAAAGGAAAAACCATGACTTCAAATTTGGATCAAACCACCACAGATCAAACCACCACAGATCAAATGCTGCTTGCCCAGATGGTGAGCGCTGCCCAGACGGCAGGAGGTGCACTGCTGGCCCGTTTCTCCAGGCAATCCCGCATCCGCACGCCAGAAGAATTGCAACTGGCCCTGCAAACCAACGATGAGGTGTCCCTCTCCATCCTGCAACCGCTGCTCACTGCAGCCAGACCCCAGGCAGGCTGGGTCAAAGAAGAAATGGAAACCGGGCTTTTGCCAGTCGGAGAATGGTGGATGCTGGACCCGGTGGAAGGCAACATCAACCACATCCATGGCCTGCCGGAATGGTGCCTGACCATCACCCTGATCCGGGACAACCGGGCGGTGCTGACCGTGGTGCATGTGCCCCTCAGCGGTGACACCTACGCTGCACAGCAAGGTGGAGGCGCAACCCTCAATGGCCAGCCCCTTTCCACCTCCCAGAAAACCGATTTCAGCATTGCCATGGTCAGCACTGGACAGTCCGAGCCTTTTGAAAGCGAAGCCACCCGGCAACGCATGGGGGAATCCATTTCTGCCATGACTGGAGAGTGGCGGGTCTTGCGGGCCTCGGTGCCCACCAGTTTTCACCTGATGCAGGTGGCTGCAGGTCACACCGATGTGTTCTGGGAATACAGCCAGGTGCGCAGTGGTTTGATGCCCGGCCTTCTACTGGTCACCGAAGCTGGTGGACTGGTCACCGACACCCACGGCAACCCCTGGACCCCAGAGAGCCCGGATTTTCTGGCGGCGGCCCCCGGTGTGCATGGTTGGGCGGTGCAGGTGCTGTCTGGCATCGGGAGCCTGGCATGATCCTGGAAAATGCCCCTCTGCTGGACTTTGCCCGCCCCACACCCATGGCCATTCTGGGGACTGGACGGGTCGGACAGAACCTCGCACAGAAACTGGCAGAACGCGGACATCCTGTGTTGATGGGGTCCCGTGATCCTGAGGCCTGTGCAGAGCGCTGGAATGCCCCTGGAATTGTTTTTCTTGATCCAGCCGCAGCCATCCGGCAGGCTGAACTGGTGATCAACGCCCTGCCTGGAGAGCACAGCCTGGAAGTCCTCAGGGGCCTGCAGTCAGAACTGGCTGGCAAAATTCTGGTGGATGTGGCCAATGCTGTGCAGCGCAGTGCAGGCCAGATGGAACCCCTTTATCCAGACAGCAGCCTGGGGGAGAGATTGCAGGAAGCCCTGCCAGAAACGGAAGTGGTCAAGACCCTCAACACCATGATGTTCAAAGTCATGACCGATCCGCATGCCCTGCAAACCCCTCCCACTGCTTTTCTTTCAGGAGACAGCAGCAGGGCCAGGGCCACCGTGCAGGCTTTGCTGAAAGAGCTGGGCTGGCCTGCAGACTGGACGCTGGACCTGGGAGACATTTCATCTGCACGTGGCACCGAAGCCCTGTTTCTGCTGGTGCCCCATCTGGTTCGCAGCCTGGGGTTTGTGCCTTTTGCGCTGGGGATTGCCCGCTGACCTGTTTGAACACCTGATCCACAGAAAAACCGGAAAGGGGAGAATGCCCCTTTACGGTTCTGGTCGAGATGATGAAAGCTCAGGGAGCCCAGGGGTTGTCGATGGCCCAGCTCACGTCGTCGTTGAAGCCGTTGGGGTTGTCCCAGGCGTTTCCTTCGGTGCTGCTGGTGATGTAGAGCTTGGAGTCGTAGTGGCGGATGTAGCGGTTGGGGAAGTTGATGGACTGGAAGGCCACACCCTGACCGTTCAGGCCTGCGTGGGCACAGAAGGTGGCGTCGTTCTTGAACAGGGTGCTGTTGTCGTTGGGGTCCAGACGGATTCTGGAGTCGGCGTGGCGCAGGAACTGTCCGGGGAAGTTTCTGGCCTCGAAGGAGTAACAGGTGGGGTCTGCCAGACCGGTCACGATCTTGAAGGTGGCGTCCTGTTTCAGGGTGGTGGTGCTGCCAGCGTCCACAATTTCGGTGTAGCCCAGGCTGTTCATGTGACGGGCGTAGCGGTTGGTGAAACCGGGGGTGGTCACACGGAGGGATTTGTAAGCGTTGACAGGCAAAGCCACGGAGCTCTTCCACCAGGCAGCCATGGGGTTCCAGGAGGCATCCTGTTTGAAGAGGGTGGTGTTCTGCAGCTGGTCCAGCCACAGTTCACTGGCCCGGTGGCGGATGTAATACCCGGGCAGGTTCTTGGATTCCAGGGAGATCCCACCCACCCCGTCCAGGGCTTTTCTGGGGCAGAAGGTGGCGTCGTTTTTGAAGACAGCACTGTTGTCGTTGGTGTTGAACTGCAACCTGAAGTTGTAGTGCCGCATGAAGTTGCCAGGGTTGCTGACCGATTCAAAAGAGTAGCAGTTGTTGTCTGCCAGACCAGAGACCACTTTGAAGGAGGTTTCGCGTTTCAGGGCGTCGGTGCTGCCTCCACTCACCACTTCGGTGGTGCCCAGGGGTGCGGCGTTGCGCATGTAGCGGTTGACATTGGGGGTGGAGGTCAGGAAGGACACGTTGGTGCCCGTCTGCAGGTAGGGCAGTCCCTGAATCAGGGCTTCGTTGGCGGCTTTCACCCGTGCGAAGTCCATTTTGGGCAGCTGGCGGTCGTAGGTCCAGAAGCCGTTCAGTTCGTATTCCACATCGGTGATCTCGGTGTACACGTCTGCACTGAGGCCCTTGCTGTACACCAGGGGGCGGGTGCGGTTGATCAAATCCACGTAGGCGTTGGTGAGGCTGGTGGCATCCGGGTACCACTGGTAAGCGAAAGTCTGGTTGGGGTCCCACATGTGCCCAGCAATCTTCACACCGAAGCCGCCGTTTTCACCGAGCACGGCCACGCGGGTGGCGCTGGGGTTGGGGCTTTCGGGTCCAGGGTAGGAGTGCAGATCCAGGAAATCTCCGTTTCCAGCATCTCCAGGAGCAAAGTTCACACCAGAGTGGGGGTTCACCCATCTGGAGGGGTCCCAGCCTTTGACTGTGGTGGCTGTGCTGGCCAGGTTGTAGGCCCCCCAGCCTTCGTTGAAGGGCACCCAGGTGACGATGGCAGGGCTGTTGCGGTGCTCGTCCACCAGTTCACGCAGTTCGGTTTCGTAGCGGGTGCGGGTGGCGGTGTCGCCGGAGTTCCAGATGTTGGGCATGTCCTGCCAGACCATCAAACCCAGCCTGTCCGCCCAGTAGTACCAGCGCTGCATTTCCACCTTGATGTGCTTGCGGGTCATGTTGAAACCGAGCGCCTTGGTTTGCTCCAGGTCGAACTTCATGGCGGCATCGGTGGGTGGGGTGTAGATGCCGTCGGGCCAGAAGCCCTGGTCCAGGGGGCCGTGCATGAACACGAACTGGCCGTTCAGCATGGGACGGGTCACGCCGTTGGTGGTGCTGAGGGTCAAAGAGCGCATCCCGAAGTAGCTGCCCACTTCGTCCACCACGGTGCTGCCACTTTTCAGCTGGATTTTCAGGTCATAAAGGAAGGGATCGCTGGGAGACCACAGGTGAGGGCTGGGAACGGGCACATAGAACACGGTTTCCGGGGTGCCGGTGGCGGTGCCGATGGTGGTTCCTGCAGTAGACGCTGTGGCTGTCACGGTCTGGCCGTTGATCCCGCTGCCGTGCACAATCACTTTCAGGCGGCTGTTGGGCACATCAGGGGTGATTTCAAGCCTGGTGATGTTGGCACTGGCCACGGGTTCCAGCCACACGGTCTGCCAGATGCCGGAGGTGCCGGTGTAGAAAATGCCGTTGGGGTTGGGGGTCTGTTTGCCCACCGGGCCGTTGCCGTCGGTGGTGTCGTAGGCTCCGACCACCAGGTCGTTGCTGCCTGCACGCAGGTAGGGGGTGATGTCGAAGGAAAAGGCGTCATAGCCGCCTTTGTGGGTGCCCACCTTGGTGCCGTTGACGTACACGGTGGCGTCGCGGTCCACGGCGTCAAAGTTCAGTTTGACACGCTTGCCAGACCAGGCGGTGGTGGTGGGCACGGTGAAGGTGCGCTTGTACCAGACATTGATTTCCTGTCTGCGCTGGATGCCGGACAGGTAGGACTCGGGGGGGAAAGGCACCAGGATCTGCTCGGGGTTGGCCGGGAAGCTGGGGGCCGTGGCAGGGGTGTTGAGGGCACTGGGTGCAGCAGATCCACCCCAGTAGCTCCACTTGCCGTTCAGGTTCAGCCAGTCGGTGCGGGTCATCTGGGGACGGGGGTATTCGGGCCAGGGCAGTGTCTGGGACACCTGACTGGTCCAGGGGGTGGTCAGCACGGCAGTGGCCTGCTTCTGGGGGGTGGTTGGGCTGCTGTTTTGCATGCAGCCCGTCGCTGCCAGCATCAGGGTGATGAGGGGGAACAGATGGCTTTGTTTCATGAAAACTCCTTTGGAAGGGGGATGAACTTGAATGGACTTGAATGGACTTGAATGGGATGCCAGCACATGACTGTTTCTTTAAGAAACAACCTTGAACGGTAAATATTTGCGGCACAAAGGGGCACATTGCACCAGAAAAAGAGGGTCAAACAAAATCAGGCAGGACGGGCGGATTCCACCTCCACGGCAAAGGCCATGCCGCCATCTCCAAAAGTCACTTCGGGCAGGGGCAGGTGGTGCTCGATGAGCAGGTGCTTGAGGTGCTGGCGCTGCTGGATGAGTTGCTGCTCTTTGCAGAGGAGCACGTCCAGCAGGTGTTTCTGGTAGGTGTGCTGGTGAAGCTCAATGATGGGACGCAGGTGGTCCAGCCGCACAGGATGGTTGGTCATGTTGGCCGAAGCATTGCGGGTGCGGTACATCAGGTAAGGATGGGGCAGAATGTGAATGCGTTCGCCCAGTTCGGTGATGGACAGGTACAAATCCCAGTCTTCAAAGTGACCCTTGAGCTGTTCTTTGTACCCTCCGGCTTTCTGCCAGCTGCTGCGGCGAATGAGTGCAGAGCCAGGGCAGTTGTTTTTGTGCAGAAAGTCCACCACGGTGCCGCCTTCAGGTTTGACCAGCCAGCGTCCCACCCCGAAGGTCTGGATCCAGCTGCTGACCACGCCCACCTCTGGCTGGCTGTCGAGCACCTCGACTGCTGATTGCAGAAAATCAGGGTGGATCAGGTCGTCTGCGTCCAGCACCAGCAGGTACTCGGAACGGGTGTGGCGGATGCCATGGTTGCGGCATCCCGCAATGTGGCGGTGGGGTTCAAAATGCACGGTGACATTGGGGCAGGTGAGGCTGCGGAGTTTGTGGCGGGCGCGGGGATCGGTGGATCCATCATCGACAACCACCACTTCGTACTGGGTGTACGTCTGTTCCAGGATGCTGTTGAGGGTGTCCTCAATGAAATCCTGGTGGTTGAAGTGTGGAATGATGATGGAGACTTTTGCCATTTTGGGTTCCTCGGGGCATGCAGCCACGACCACCAGATGGGGGGTGGGAGGGCGTTCTTTCAGCAGCGTCCAGCCTGTGAGCATGAACGGGCAGGGTTGAAGAAAGCCAGAGGCTTTCAGGGAAACGGTTGGATGAATCTGTACCCGTATGCTAACAACAAATACGGGTTAATGTCAAATAAATCTGATATTTATTGACCCAGAGGGAAAAACAAACCATTCTTTTTGAGGAGAATGGTGGCTGGAACGCCAAAACCTTCAAGTTTATTGGAAGGTTTATGGAACAAGCCGAACCAAAAGAGAGCACAAAAAAAAGCACCGTTCTGAAAAACGGTGCTGTCTGGCAAAGGAAATCACTTGATTTTGTAGGGCCGTTCGCCTTCCTGAAACGCATAGCGGGTGCGCATCACGATGTCCTGCTCATAATTCCCAAAACGTTTGCCGAAAAGGTTCATGCCTCCGGGATGGCGGGCATCGGGTTTGACGCCCAGTTTCACCTCGATGTGGGCCGCGTCCTGGATGTTCACATCGCGGATGCTGACCGGAGAAAGCCGCTCCCCATCAATGAAAGACCCTTCCTGGGTGATGCGCCAGCGTTTCAGCAGGCCGTGGGTGGTCTGGTCCAGCGACCACCAGGACGGGGTGAGTTTGGCTTTCACGCCCCCAAAATCCCCCGGAGAAGTCCAGGTGCCGACTTCAATGCCATTGACCCACAGGGTGATGTCCGAGGGCCAGTCCAGTTCGTATTCTGGCGCTTCAGAGCAGATTTCCATGCTGAGTTCGATTTCGGTGGCCACCGAGCCGTAAGGCAGGTTGTTGGGAAAGTCGTACTCCACATACCCCGAACGGAACCACATGATCTGGGCGTAAACGTGCTCTGGTTCGTAAAAACTTCTGGGGTCGTCAATCAGTCCAATGAACTTGGTGTCTGAAGCCAGGCCGCAGGTGGGTTTGGCCTGAAAGCGCTTGTAATTCCCAATGGGCATGGACACCTCCACAATGTCCAGCTCGGCTTCAATGTTCACGCCAGGGAGTTTCAGCAGGATCTCGTCGTAGTTCTTGGAGATCATTTTCTGCTTGCCCCGGGTGCCTGGAATGTACTGCACCCGCAGCAGGCCAGCATCCTCAAGTTGCTTGAGGTTGAAGGCAACGGTAGAATGGGGCTGTCCGAGGGCCTCGGTGAGTGCGGACATGTTCATGGCACGGTGCGACAGCAAACTGAGCATCAGCAATCTGGTGTCTGAGTTGAGGGCAGAGAGGACTTTTTGTGCGTCATCTCCGTCAATGACCAGGGTTTTGTTGCGGGCAATGATCACGGGGCCTCCTAGGTGATTGCTACAACTTTACAACTTTTTTTGATGTTACGGGAGATGCAAGTCGCATTTCAAATGTGATCGATCAATTGCTGTCCTGGATGGTGTTCTTGTCTCCATGTGTTTGGGGGTCGCTGAAGCTTTACTGAATGCCTGAGAAAAACTTGACAGTAATGCCATTTCAAACAAAATGGAAAAACCCGTTCTAAATGAATAAAACCACTTGTTCTGCAAATATAACATCCAAAAGGCTTGACATAAAGAGGGGCGCGGCGTACAGTTGCTTTAGGTCAACACAACCTGATCCATTTCCAGGGCAAACACCCCTTTGCACCTTCTCTTGTTCTGGGAAGCCATTTTGATTTCCATTCCACAAGGGATGGAAAGGGGAGAGAATCATGAAACAAGCAAAATTGATGGTTTTGGCTGCTGCACTCACTGTTACCGCTGTCGCTCTGGCTGCAGACACCGGTTTGCCCAAACTGGCCAAAAAAGCCACCTACAAAGTGGGTTTCGCCCAGACCGAAAGCAACAACCCCTGGCGCATCGCCCAGACCCAGAGCATGCAGGATGAAGCCAAAAAGCTCGGCTGGCAACTGGTTTACACCGACGCCCAGGGCAGCGCTGCCAAACAGGTGGCAGACGTGCGCAGCATGATCGCCCAGAAAGTCGACGCCATCTTCCTGTCTCCCCGTGAAGAAAAACCCCTGGCTCCCGTGATCCTGGAAGCCAAAAAAGCCGGCATCCCCGTGTTCCTGATTGACCGCAACGTGGACCAGAGCCTCGCCAAAGCAGGCAACGACTACGTGACCTTCATTGGTTCCAACTTCATCCAGGAAGGCCAGCGCGTCGGTCAATGGATTGCCAAGAAAACCAACGGCAAGGCCAACATCATTGAGCTGGAGGGCACCACCGGCTCCAGCCCTGCCAACGACCGCAAAAAAGGCTTCGATGACGTGATTGCCAAGAACCCCGGCATGAAAATCCTGGCCTCCCAGACTGGTGACTTCTCCCGTGACAAGGGCCGCCAGGTGATGGAAACCCTGCTGCAAGCCCACCCCGAAGTGGACGTGGTCTACGCCCACAACGATGAAATGGCCATCGGTGCCATTGCTGCTCTGGAAGCCGCAGGCCGCAAACCTGGCAAAGACGTGCTGGTGCTCTCCATCGACGGTGGCCGTGAAGCCGTGCAACTGGTGGTGGATGGCAAGATCGCCTACGTGGTCGAGTGCAACCCCAAATTCGGCCCCAAAGCCTACTCCACCCTCAAGGATTACGCTGCAGGCAAGAAGATCAACGCCAAGATCATCAACCCTGACCGCGAGTTCCACTCTGCCAACGCAGCCAAACTGCTCCCCTCCGCTTACTGATCCCTGCTTCCTTTCCTCATGGGGACCCACCACCTGTCACGGGGGTGGGTCCCCCTTCCCACTGAAAGGGAACCAGACATGACCACAACATCCCCTCAAATCCTGCTGTCCATGGAACACATCACCAAGAGCTTCGCGGGCACCCCCGCCCTGCGTGACAGCTCCCTGGTGGTCCGGGAAGGTGAAGTGCACGCCCTGATCGGGCAGAACGGGGCAGGCAAATCCACACTCCTCAAGATCCTCACTGGAGCCTACCGCAAGGACACCGGAAGCATTGCTTTTGCTGGACGGGAAGTGAATTTTAAAACCCCCCTGGAATCCCAGCAGGGTGGCATCGCCACCATCTACCAGGAAGTCAACCTGGTGTTGAAGCGCTCGGTCAGCGAAAACATTCTGCTGGGCCGTGAACCCAAAAAATTCGGAATGATCGACTGGAAAGAGATGCACCGCCAGGCCAGTCAGATTTTGCAGGACATGGGCATTGCGCTTGACGTGACCCGCCCTCTTCAGGACTACAGCATTGCCACCCAGCAGATGGTCTCCATTGCCCGGGCCATTTCCATGAAAGCCAGGCTGGTGGTGATGGACGAACCCACCAGTTCCCTGGATGAACAGGAAGTGGAAACCCTTTTTGCAGTGATCCGCAAACTGAAACAGGAAAACGTTGGGGTGATTTTTGTCTCCCATTACCTGGACGAGCTGTACGCCATTTCAGACCACATCACGGTGATGCGGGACGGCAAAACCGTGCACTCTGGACCCATCCGCAGCATCAGCAAATTTGAACTGGTGGCCAAGATGCTGGGCCGGGAAATTGGCGAGGTGGAACGCCAGGGTCGCACCGGCTTTCACAAGAAGAACACCACCGGGCAAGAAGAACTGCTCACGGTGAAAGACCTCAAACGCGGCAACAAACTCAAAGGCGTGAACCTCACCGTCAAAAAAGGAGAAATCCTGGGGGTGGCGGGTTTGCTGGGCTCTGGCCGCACCGAAACCGCCCGTGCCCTCTTTGGAGCAGATCCCACCGATGCAGGGGCCCTCAGCTGGAAGCGCCAGCCCATCCGCCTGCGTTCCCCCCGTGAAGCCATCCGTCTGGGCATGGGTTTTTGTTCTGAAGACCGCAAAGAAGAGGGCATCATCCCCCACCTGAGCGTGCGGGAAAACCTCACACTGGCACTGCTTCCCCGCATTTCCAGACTGGGCGTGATTGATCCCCAGGCCCAGCAGAAGATCATCGACAAATTCATCCAGCGTCTGGGCATCAAGTGCTCTTCCCCGGAGCAGCCCATCCGGGAACTGTCTGGAGGCAATCAGCAAAAAGTGCTGCTGGCGAGATGGCTGTGCATGAACCCCGACCTCTTGATTCTGGATGAACCCACCCGTGGCATCGATGTGGGGGCCAAAGCCGAAATTCAGAACCTGATCAGCGAGCTGGCCGAAGACGGCCTCACCGTGCTGATGATCTCCTCGGAACTGGAAGAACTCACTGAGGGTTGCCAGCGGGTGATGGTGCTCAGGGACGGGGAAACCGTGGGAGAACTTTCGGGCAAGAACCTCTCCGAGAAACGCATCATGCACGCCATGGCAGGCACAGAAGGAGCCGCCCATGCTGGACAGTAAAACCATGAAACCCAAAAACACCCCCCCCAAACCCAAAATGGACTGGAAGCTGTTCTTGCAGCAGTACGGGGGCCTGCTGGCCCTGCTGGTGCTGTTTGTGTTCAACGCCATTTTCACCCCCAACTTCCTGTCGATGCAGACCCTGAACATCAACCTGACGCAGGTGGCGACCATTGTGATTGTGGGGGTGGGCATGACCCTGGTGATTGCCACGGGTGGCATTGACCTCTCCGTGGGCTCCCTGATGGCCATTGCTGGAGCACTCGCGCCCATGATCTTCATGTCAGACGGCCTGAAAGACAATCCGTTGGGCATCCTGCTGGCCTTCGTGCTGCCTGTGCTGGCTGCGGCTGCACTGGGCCTCTTCAATGGCCTGCTGGTCAGCAAATTTGAATTGCAGCCCATCATTGCCACACTGGTGCTGTTCATTGCGGGGCGCGGAATTGCCCAGGTGCTCACCAACGGCAACCTGCAGACCTTCAGCAACCCCTCCTTTCAATACATCGGTCTGGGCAAAGTGCTGGGATTGCCCTTCCAGGTGATCCTGATGGTGCTGATCGTGGCCCTGGCCGCCTGGGTGATGCGCCGCACCGTGCTGGGCCGCAGCATCCTCTCCGTGGGGGGCAACGAGAAAGCCGCCCGACTGAGCGGCATTCCTGCCCAGCGGGTCAAATACGCCGTGTACGCCATCAGTGGGCTGCTGGCGGGCATCGCGGGCCTGATCACCATTGCCATCAACTCTGCCAGCGACGCCAACCAGGTCGGGCAGAACATGGAACTGGACGCCATTGCTGCAGTTGCGGTGGGCGGAACCCTGCTGGAAGGCGGAAAAGCCACCATCGTGGGAACATTGATCGGTGCCCTGATCATCCAGCTGATTCGCTTCACCCTGCTGGCCAAAGGGGTGCCGGACTCGGTGGCCCTGATTGTGAAAGCCGGAATCATCGTGGGCGCTGTGGCCCTGCAACGCAGCCGGAGGGCCTGAGATGACCACCATGCCAAGCAAAACCACAGATCCAGGCCGCATCTGGAAACAGCTCAGCCAGCAAGGGGTGCTGATTGCCCTGGTGCTCCTGATGGTCTTCGGAGGCCTGCGTTACGAGGGCTTCATCACCGAGTACAACCTGGAAAGCTTTTTAAGGTACAACGCCATGTTCGGGCTGATTGCGCTGGGCATGACCTTTGTGATCATCACCGGCGGGATTGACCTTTCGGTGGGCAGCGTGGTGGCCCTGGCCAGCGTGGTGGCTGCCAAAGTCAGCGGACAGGGGGCCTTGCTGGGTTTCCTGATCCCGGTGCTGGTCGGTGCAGGTGTTGGGGCCATCAATGCCGGACTGATCACCAGGGGCCGCATTGCCCCCTTCATCGTGACCCTGGCGACCCTGCTGGGGGCCAGAGGTCTGGCGCTGCTGGTCTCCGGCAACCAGTCGGTCAGTGCTGAATACACCGGAAACTTCATCCAGATTGGACAGGGCGACTTCCTGGGCTTTCCCATCCCTGCCTGGATGATGGTCGTGGCCTTCCTGATCGGGATTTTCGTGCTCTCCAGCACCCAGTTTGGACGCTACACCCTCTCGATTGGGGACAACGAAGACGCTGCAAGACTCATGGGCCTGCCCGTGGACCGCACCAAATTCTGGGTTTACGTGCTGTCCGGCGCACTTTCCGGCATGGCCGGGGTGGTTCTGGCCTCCCAGTTCGGGGCAGGTCAACCCACCGAAGGGGTGGGCTGGGAACTGACCGCCATTGCCGCCGTGGTGGTGGGCGGGACCCTGCTCACCGGAGGCGTGGGCACCGTGTGGGGCACCTTTTTTGGGGTTCTCCTGCTGGGAATGATCTTCAATGTGCTCAACTTCGAGAACGGCAAAGGCGTGATCAGCCTCTCCGTGTACTGGCAGAGCGTGATCCGCGGGATGTTCCTGCTGCTGGTGGTGATCCTGCAAAGCCGACTGACCCGAAAATCCTCCACCTCCTGAATCCCTGAGCCGTCCAGCAGCAGACCCCACCCTGGTCATTTCGGGGTCCCTGCTGGACGACCCACATCAAAAACCGCCCTCTCCCTGTATTCCTTCCCAGCCGAGGACCCATGACACAGACCACTTCACAGCCATTCACACTGCAATCCGCCCCCTGGGGCACCCTGCCCTCCGGGAGGGAAGTCACCCAGTACACCCTGACCGGACTCCAGGGTCTGCAAGTGCAGGTGCTGGATTACGGTGGAACCATCACCTCCATCCTCGCCCCGGACCGCCATGGACAAAGGGCCAACATCGTGCTGGGACACCCGGAACTTGCCCCCTACCTTTCCCGCGACACCAGTTGTTTTTTCGGGGCCCTGATTGGACGGTACGCCAACCGCATTCACGGTGGGCAATTCACCCTGGAAGGCCAGCAGCACCAGGTCAGCCAGAACGAGGGCAGCAACAGCCTGCACGGCGGGCACACCGGACTGGACAACCAGATGTGGCAGGTGGAGGAACTGCAGGGAGCAAACCATGTGGGTTTGAACCTTGCGCTCACCCTGCCAGATGGCAGCGAAGGCCATCCGGGAGCGCTGGACGTGCAGGTGCAGTACCTGTTGAACGAACAGGGGGAACTGCGCATCCATTACAGTGCCACCACCACCCGCGCCACCCACCTGAACCTCACGCAGCACACCTACTGGAACCTCAGCGGGAACCCCAGGAACAAGGTGCTGAACCATGAAATCACCGTGCATGCCGACCAGTACCTGCCCATCAATGACCAGTTGATTCCCACCGGTGAATTGCAGGATGTGGCTGGAACCCCCTTCGATTTCCGCTCCTCTGGACGTCTGGGCCAGCGAATTGAGGAAGAGGACGTGCAGTTGCAACGGGCAGGAGGGTACGACCACACCTACGTGCTGCGTGGCACAGGATTCAAGCCTGCAGCAACCCTGCATGAACCTGTTTCAGGAAGGGTGCTGGAGGTGTTCACCACCGAGCCTGGCATGCAACTGTACTCCGGGAACTTTCTGCCCGACCATTCCCCCCATCCCTGCTTGCAAAATTTTGGCCGCAACGCCGGGGTGTGCCTGGAGACCCAGCATTTCCCGGATTCCCCCAACCAGCCGCATTTCCCCTCCACGGTGCTGTGGCCTGGAGAGGTGTTTGAATCCATCACCCTTTACCGCTTTGGCGTCCAATCCTGAAGCTGCTTTACCTCTCCCACACTCCGCATGTTCTGTTTTTGTTGATTTACAGATGAAAAGACCAGCATCAAATTTCGGTGCTGGCCTTTTTTTGAGGTGCAAACGCGAAGCCCTCAGGCCATTTGTAGCAACCCGGACACCGTGAGCAGGGCATACCCCTGAGCGGTCAGCAGGGACACCAGTTGTTTTACGGCTTCCACCGTCTGGGAACGGTCTCCGCCCCCATCATGGAACAGCAGGATGCTGCCCGGTCGCACAGCCCGCAAGGTGCTTTCCACCAGATGTTCCACTCCGGGTGAAGCCCAGTCGCGGGTGTCCAGGTTGACCGCACCAATGCTGTGGTACCCGCACTGTTCAGCCACCTGCAACACCCCCTCGTTGGCATCCAGATAAGGCGGGCGAAAGGTGCGGCAGGGGTTTCCCGTGACCTCGCGCAGCAGCACATCGGTTTGCTGCAACTGCTGCAATTGCTCTGCGCTGGACAGCCGGGTGAGGAAAGGATGGCTGTGGGTGTGGTTGCCCAGCTCATGGCCTGCTGCATGCACCTGCCTTGCCACATCTGGGAAACGCTCGATCTGTTGACCCAGCATGAAAAAGGTGGCGTGGCCTCCGGCCTGTTCAAAAATGGTCAGCAACTCCGGGGTGTAGACGGGGTCCGGGCCATCATCGAAAGTGAAAGCCACTGCCCGCATCTGGCAGGGCACCTGGTGGATCATTTCTGGCAAAGGAAGGGAAAGCTCAGGCATGGATGTTCCCCAGCATACCCTTCAGGGGCGTTGCCGGGGAATTTTTGTGTCAGCAACTCAGAGGGCTTGCATCAGACCGATGGGGTTGCTATCGTGGTCCCTCACCGATGCGATCAGTTTGCCACCCACATCCCGCACGTCCTGCACCAGGGTGGCTCCAGCATCCAGCAAGGCTTTCAGTTGTGCCTGAAGGTCTGACACGTTCACATAGCAGACCGGGCCGGTCATGCCGTGCTGGTGGCCGTTGGGATCCAGTCCGATGTCCTGATTGCCCACTTTGTACCCGACATAGTAGGGGGCATCTGCGTAAGGGTCCACGCCCAGCAGGGCACCGTAGAGGGTTTTGGCTTCGCTGAGGTTCTTGACGGGGTAAATGATGGTGGTGATTGCAGTCATGTTTTTCTCCTTTTGAGTGGGGGCTTGGGATTTGGAACGGCCAATTTTATGGGGATTTTGCAACAGATCAGGATGGTCCGGGCTGTCTCAGGGAGCCTGAGAAGCCAGAACAAGCAGCCTCATGCAAGTGAGGAACAGGTTGATTGTTGAAGCTGGTTTTACTGCACGGTTTCCAGCAGGTCCTGCAGGTTTTGCAGGAAGCCCGTCCAGCCGTATTCTGCCCCTTTGAGGTTGTGCATCTGGGAGGGCTGGAAGCCGGATTGCTGCATGCGCAGGAGGGTGCCGTTGCCGTCCGGGATCACGGTCCAGGTGACGATGGTGTTCAGGCCAGGCTGGTTTTCCCACAGGGTGTTCCAGCGGTAGGAAAGCTGGTGGGGAGGATCCACTTCCAGCACTTCACATTGCACCACCCCATCCCAGTGCGGCATGGGTGCGCGGCGCAACTGGAACTGGTGCCCGACCTCGGCCCTGAAGTTGTTGGCCATCAGCCACTGGGAGAGCAAATCTTTTTCGGTGAGGGCACGCCAGACTTTTTCGGGGGTGTGGGAGAGGTGGCGGTCAATCACGATGGCCTGGGCCGCAGGCAAAGGACTGGTCATTCGTCCATCCCGTCCAGCAGGCGTTCCAGGTCATCCAGACGGCCCTGCCAGTAAACAGCGTACTCCTGCACCCAGTTGAAAATGGGGACCAGGCCTTCCGGGGTGGCCTGGTAGTGGGTTTCCCGGCCCTGGGGGTGGTCGGTGACCAGACCGGCTTCTTTGAGGGTTTTGAGGTGTTTGGACACGGCAGGCTGAGACACCCCGGCCTGCTGGGTGAGGCTGCGCACCGTCTGATGGCCATCCCGCAGCAGGTGTTCAAAGATGCCCCTGCGGGTCGGATCTGCGAGGGCGTGAAACTGTTCGGTGGGTGTGCCCATGACTAAATGATAACCGATTGGTTATGAATTTTCAAGGGAAAGGCGCACTGTTGATGGCCCAGATCCCCCTGGGTCAACAGTTGCTCCACCTGAGAAAATCAGTTGTTGACCCAAAAAACCCCCAGAATTATTCTGGGGGTTTTGAAGGTTACAGGTTCAGAGGTTACAGGGCAGCGCGGGGGGTGCCACGTGCTGCAGCATCCTTGAAGGGAGAGAATTCCCCTTCCAGCAAATCCAGCATGCGCTGCATCTGGTTGTGACTGGATTTCATCAGGGGCTCTTTGTGGCCACGCAGCAGCAGCTTGGCAAAAGGGGTGGCAGAGATGGAGACTTCCTGATCGAACAGGATTTCAGAACCGTTTTGCCGCAAATCCCACTTGATGCGGAGTTCGCTGCCGTGGGGGTAAGCAATGGCGAGCACCAGGCTTTCTTGCACCTGCAGTTTGATGATGCTGAAGGTTTTCTTGCTGCCGTCCTGGTAGGTGAGGGTTCCTGTGGAGCCCTGGCGGAAGGCCCCGTCCATTTCTACAGATTGCAACTGGCTGTCCCAGCGGGGCCAGTGTTTGATGTTGGTCCAGAGTTGCCACACTGCCTGGAGGGTGGTCTGGGAGCTGGCGCTGTAGGTGCAAATGTGCATGGGGTGCCTCCTCGGGGTGGAAAGTGCTTGGGGCCTGTGGCTTGAAAGTGAGTTCATTATAAAAAATGGTTTCTTGCTGTTTTATCACGTTGATTTGTAAGTTACTGGAAAGATTTACAAATCCATAACTTATTTAACTTGATTTGTTTAAAGAACAAACTTTTTGCTGCAGCTGGATGCAGAGAAAGTTCTCAATCAGAGCAAAGTTGCAGGTTCACAGAAATGCTGCTGAAAAGCTGGATTCAGGCTGGATCCACCAGCAAGCGGGTGCGCTCGATGAAAGCTTTCACAGCAGGAGAAACATCCGTCACCGAACGCACCACAAACCCGATCTGCCGCTGGATTCTGGGAACCACAGACACCAGTGCAATCCCTTCAGGGGCAACAGGCAAAGCCAGACGCGGCACCAGAGAAATGCCCAGCCCTTCCCGCACCAGACCGATCAATGTTCCCAGGTCCTGCACCTCAAACCGAATGCTGGGGGAGAGGCCCACCTGCTGGTACGCCTGCAAGATCAGGTGTTCGCTGCTGTACCTGGAGAGCACAAAGGGTTGAGGGGCCAGATCGGTGATCTGCACTTCAGGCAGTCGGGCCAGTGGTGAATGCAGAGGGAGCACAGCGCAAAGTTCATCATCTTGCAAAGGAAAAGCTTCAAACTGGGTGACGGGAAGCTCCATCAGGGCCACATCAATGGTGTGAGAGGCCAGCCATTCCAGCAGCCGCCCTTCGCCCTGGCTGGGTTCTTCCAGCATAATGAGTTCGATGCTGGGGCACTGCCGACCAAAAGCCGCCATGGCCCGGGGCAGCAAATCCACAGTGGAACTGGGGATGGCCCCCAGGCGCACCCTCCCGGAGAGCAACTGGGTGGTGTCGCTGGCTTCGTTGCGGATGCGTTCCAGTCGGGCAACAATCTCCCGCATGTGCGGCAGCAGTTTTTCTCCCACTTCGGTGGGTCTGGCCCCGTGCCTTCCCCGTTCCAGCAGCAGCACCCCCAGTTCTTTTTCCAGCGCAGCAATGGCATGGCTGAGCGCCGACTGGGACACCTCCAGTTGCTCTGCAGCCAGTGTGAAAGAACCCACTTCCACGATTTTCAGAAACCCCAGGATCTGGTGCAATTGCATGAAGACATTATATGAATAAAACAGATTCTAAACATGAATCTTACTTGTTTGATTCATGTGAGGTTTCCCTTTACACTCGGGACATGACCGAGCAGACCCTGAACACACAGCGGCGCATCCAGTTTGACTTCGAGGTGGATTTCTCCAACGGAGGCGGCATCCAGGGCCAGGACTTCCGGCTGGATTTGCACACAGAAGACCTTTCAGATGAAGCCCTCGCCGATTTCATTGTGAAAGACCTGCGTCTTTTGATGGTCCGTGAAGTGCGCATTCTGAATCGCAAAATCATCTTTGAGCAGCACAAAAGAAGTGCGCCTGCTGTCCCGTCAGACCACGCAACTTCAAAACGTTACATCGACCTGAGCCACACCATTGTGGAAGGGATGGTCACCCTCAAGGGTTTCCCGGCCCCCATCATCTGCGATTTCATCAGCAGGGAAATGGCAAAGTCCCTCTATGCCGAGGGCACCACTTTCCAGATGGACCGCCTGGAAATGGTGGGCAACACCGGAACCTACCTGGACAGCCCTTTTCACCGTTATGAAAATGGCCGGGATCTTTCAGAACTCGAACTTTCAGAACTGGCAGATTTGCCAGCCGTGGTGGTGCGCGTCACGGGAACCACCGGACGGGCCATCAGTAAGGGGGCTTTTCAGGCCACAGATGTGAAAGGCAAAGCCGTGCTGGTGCACACCGGATGGGCACAGCACTGGGGCACCGACCCGTACTTCGAAGGCCACCCCTTCCTGACCGAAGACGCTGCCCTGTACCTCAAAGCGCAGGGGGCCGTGCTGGTGGGCATTGATTCCCTCAACATCGACGACACCAGCGGAGGCACCCGACCTGTACACTCCACCTTGCTGGGTGCGGACATCCTGATTGTGGAACACCTGCGTGGTCTGGAACAGCTTCCCACCTCTGGATTCCAGTTCAGTGCCATTCCCGTCAAGGTCAAGAGGATGGGCACCTTCCCGGTGCGGGCCTTCGCTACCCTGCAGGAGTGAGTGAAAACGGATGGACCGCACAGGAATCCTCAGCGCCATTGGAGCAGCACTGGCTTTTTCTTCCCTCTCGGTGGTGGGGAAATTGGCCCCGGAAGCCCATCTGAACCCCAATACCTTGCTGTTCTGGCGGTTTGCGCTGGCCAGTCTTGTTTTGCTGTTGATCTCCAGAAAGACGCTGCTTCCAGCACATTTTCCAGCCCTGTTTCGCTGGCCTGCTTTTGTCCTGGGGTTGATTTACACAGCACAGACCACCCTGTACTTCCTGGCCCTGGGACACCTGTCTGCAGGGACCACCTCACTGGTGCTGTACCTCACGCCTGCCCTGGTGCTGGGGTTGCAAGCCTGGGCTGGATTAAAGCCGTCCCGCTTGCAAATGGCTGCCGTGGGTTGTGCGCTGCTGGGGGTGACGGTGCTGGCTGGAAACCTCAGCGCACAGGACACCAGTGTGCAGGGCTGGCTTCTGGTGCTGGCTTCTGCCGTCTGTTACGCCCTGTACCTGTTTCTGGGAGGGCGCTGGCTGGCTGCAAGCCCGGCCCTTCCTGCCACAGCCATCAGCACCTTTGGGACCGCCTGTGGTCTTGGGCTGCTGGGGCTGGTCACACAGCAACTTCACGTTCCCACAGGCACCACCTCCTGGACCCTGATTGGCCTCATCATGCTGTTCCCCACCGTGCTGGCCCTGCCAGCCGTCTTTTTTGCCACTGCAAAACTGGGGTCAGGCAGCACGGCCCTGCTGCTCACGCTGGAACCCGTTTTTGTGTTGCTGCTGGGCACTTTTCTGCTGCATGAACCTGTGGGGCTGGCCCAGATGCTGGGAGGCCTGTTGATTCTGCTGGGAGCAGGGATGGCAAGCTGGACAGGCCAACAGAAAGCCGGGGGTCAGGTGCCCAGGGCCGAAAGCAGACCTCAGCCCTGAGCACCCGGGCAAAGCAAATGCTCAGTTGTGAGCTGACCCGGACAGAACAACACTCGGATTCCTGTGTTCTACACAACAGTTCTGCTGCCCGATCTCCAGTTGCCCCTTCAGGCTTTGCACTTTTTGTGCACAACGGTGTGTTCTCCTGCGGTTTGCAAGCTGTCAGGCTTTTAAAGTACCGGGTGGAGGAATTTAAACCCATGCACAAAACATTGACCACCCTGGCGGTGCTGCTTTCTGCTGCCTTTGCACAACAACAGGACCCCCCCACCCCCCGTCCCATTCCCCCCGGAGAGCCACCGGCCACCGTGACCGCCACCCGCAATGAGCCCACCCCGCTGGAATTCACCAGCGACCAGCTGAAAAAAGTGCAGGTGCCTGCCGGATTTCAGGTGAAGGTGATCTCCACCGGACTGGGCAACGCCCGCATGCTGCAGGTCATGCCAGACGGCTCCATTTATCTCACCCGCCGTTCTTCTGGCGATGTGCTGCTCCTCAAAGACCAGAACGGGGACGGCATGATCGACAGCACCGAGCGCAAACAGGTGGCCCAGAACCTGAGCCAGGCGCACGGCATTGCCGAGAAAGACGGCAAACTCTACATCGCTGCAGACACCACCATCTGGGTGGCCAGCATCCTGTCAGATGGGACTTTAACCATCCCCAGGGTGTTTGCTTCAGATTTTCCGGATGGAGGGCAGCACTCTGCACGCACCCTGCACTGGGGCAGCGATGGGTACCTGTATGCTTCCATCGGCAGTCCCAACAACGACACCCCGGTGCCCAACCCGGAATCCGCCACCCTGGTGAAAATCAGCCCGGATGGCAAATCCAGGGAGGTGTTTGCCCGTGGCCTGAGGCACACCATTGGTTTTGGCTGGCACCCCCAGACGGGCATCCTGTGGGGCTTCGATCAGGGGTCAGACTGGCACGGAGACAACATCCCTCCCGAAGAACTGAACCGTCTGGAACGGGGCAAGAATTACGGCTGGCCGTTCTGTTACGGTGACAGAATTCCTGACCCTTACGTCAATGTGGGCAACATTCCCGGCAAGATCACCAAAGAGGAGTACTGCAAGGCCACCGAGGCCAGCACCCTCAATTACACTGCCCACGCAGCCGCCATCAACATGATCTTCTACACCGGAACCCAGTTTCCTGCAGAATTCAAAAACGACGCTTTTGTGGCTTTCCGGGGATCCTGGAACCGCAACGAACCCTCGGGTTACGAACTGGCCCGCGTGCATTTTGATGCCATGGGTGTCCCTGTTTCCATCACCCCTTTCATGACCGGCTTTGTGTTCAAAGATGGTGATGTCTGGAAGCAATTTGCCCGTCTGGCGGGTGTGGCCCAGTACACCGATGGTTCCCTGCTGGTCACCGATGACCAGAGCGGCGTGCTGCTGCAAATCAGTTACACCGGAGGTGTCCAGTGAAACGCCTGATGTTTTCCGTTCTGCCCCTGATGGTGGGTCTGGCGCTGGGACAGGCTGTTCCGGCCAGCATCCCCCTGACCGCCACTGCAACTTTGATGATGCCTGATGGAGAGGCTGCAGGCACAGCCACTTTCACCCAGGCTGGAAATGGCGTGCAGGTGACGGTGCAGGTTTCGGGCCTTGCGGCGGGCAACCACGGCATGCACGTGCATGAATATGGCCGCTGCACGCCAGGTGTGGACGCAGCCACCAACACCATCGTGCCTTTTGGCGGGGCAGGAGGGCACTTCGATCCGGGCATGACCGGCAACCACGACTCCCCCCAGACCGACAACATGCACGGACACGGAGGTGACCTCCCCATGCTGGTTGTGGGTGCAGATGGAACGGGCCGTGCCACCTTCACCACCGACAAAATCAGCCTGACCGGGGAAAATGGCATCCTCAAACGCTCTCTGGTGGTGCATGCCATGCCAGACGATTACATGTCTGATCCTTCTGGCAAGTCTGGTGCCAGAGAACGCTGCGGTGTGATCGAGCGGGACAGCTTTGAAACGCGCAATTACCCCCTCCCTGGCCCACAGGATTTCCCAGAAGGGGTGGCCTACGATGCCGTCAAAGATGTGCTGTACACCGGGAGTGCAGCCAACGGCACCATCTACCAGATTGATGCCAAAACCGGGAATGTCATCAAGTTCAGTGATGGCGGAGCACAGGGCCGCAACAGCGCACTGGGCATGAAAGTGGACGCTTCAGGTCGGCTGTGGGTGGCCGGAGGTGCATCTGGCAGCATCAGCATCCTCAATGGAGACGGAACCCCCTTCAAAACCCTGATGACCCCCAGAACCCCCTTGCCTTTCATCAACGATCTGGTGCTGCTTCCAGACGGATCGGCCATTGTGACGGATTCTTCCCGTCCAACCCTGTTTCAGGTGACACCTGAACTGCGGGTGCGCAAATGGCTGGACCTGAGAGACACCCCGATTGAGTACCAGCCCGGAACCAACCTGAACGGCATTGTGGCTTTGCCAGATGGCAGTGCACTGCTGACCATCCAGAGCAACACCGGAATTCTGTGGCACATCGATGTGGCAAGCCAGCAGGTCACCCGCGTGATGGACGGCCTGAACAACGGAGACGGCCTGGTGCTCACGGGCCAGACCCTCTATGTGGTGCGCAACAAAGATGGTGTGGTCAGCAAAGTCATGCTGGCTGCAGATTTCAAATCGGGCACCCTGCAGATCAACGAACCCCTCAGGGGTCTGCGTTTCCCTGCCACTGCGGTGCTGGTTGGGGATGATCTGGTGGTGACCCAGGCGCAACTGGACAAACGCCAGAAAGGGGCACCGGAAACCCCCTTCCAGCTCACGCGGGTCAAACGCTTCTGACCCCTGTGTTTTGACCGATTCTGACGTTCAGCAGCTCAGGAAGCACTGGCCCTGAGCTGCTGAATGCTGCTGGCAGGCGGAGCACCGAAGGCCCGGCGGTACTCCCGGCTGAAGTGGGACGGGCTTTCATCCCCGACCTGAAAAGCTGCGCTGGCTGCGTCCAGGTGTTCTGCCAGCATCAGGCGTCTGGCTTCATTCAGGCGCAGGCGTTTCTGGTATTGCACCGGGGTCATGCCGGTGATTTCCAGAAAATGCCGGTGGAAGGTGGACACCCCCATCCCCACCTGCTCTGCCAGATCTGAAGTGCGCATGGCTTCCTGGAAGTTCGCTTTCAGCCACTGCACGGTTCTGGCAATGGCGTGTCCCTGGCTGCCCTGCTGGGCCATCTGTACCAGGCGGTGTCCCTGTGGGCCTTTGATCAGGCGGTACAGGAGTTCTCTTTCCAGCATGAGGTTTTGCAGATGCTGAAACTCTGGGTGGTTGTTCTGGGAGAAGGCAGCAGGTTCTGAAGTCATGAAGGTTCCTGATTGCAGGCTAGCGCACCATGGATGCTGGCAAAAAGAACCTGCAGGACATTCTGATTTTTTGCGGCCCAGCAGGTTCTCATTTCTGCAGCGGAGCCAGCGCCACCCGTGCCAGATACTGCCCTGCGCCTTTTTTCTGGCGGTATTTGCGCAGCAGGTCGGACAGCTCTTTCTGAAAGCTCTTTGCCTCCTCGAAGTCCAGTTGAAGCTGGGCCAGTTCAAAAAGCATGGCTGGAGACTCAGGGGTGAGCAGCAGCTCATGGAATCCTGGCCCCTCATGGTCCAGAGAACGCATGTCGATGCGCAGGGTGTCTTCCTTCCAGACCAGCATTTCCCAGCGGTTCAGGTGCCGCAGGGTGTCGATGCTGGTTTTCACCAGGCTGCCAATCAACTGGGCATTGAAAGGTTCATCGTGCCTGAGCAGCAAATCCTCCAGGGTGGAGTTGGGAATCAGCGGGAGGGGAATCACGAAGCCCCGTCCGGGGGTACGGTACCACTTGATGGGTTTGCCTTTGCGTTCCTGAACGCCCCCTACCTCCAGCAGGCCCAGGGCCAGAAATTTGTTCACCCAGTACAGCATGGTGTGGCTGGACACCCCCAGGCTTTCATGGGCCATTTTGACGGTGCAGGCCCGGTCCATGAAAGGGGAGAGGAAAGACAGCACTCTGGGATCGGTGAGCAGGTTTGCGGCTTCCGGGTTGTGGATGGTGCAGGGGCTATCTGGAAAATCGATGTCCATTTTACACAGCTTAACCTTACAGTGAAATCAGGACCCCCAGAAGTCCAGTTCTCGATAAAAAACCATCCCATCCATGGCTTGAAGGCCGTGGAGCCCTGATCTTTTGAAAGGAGATCCCATGCAAACCCAGCCCCAGGTGGCCGCTGCTGCCCGCACCGTGCCCCGACCCCTCATCGAACTGAAAGGCATTGGCCGCACTTTTCAGACCCCTGCAGGGGCTTTTCATGCCCTGAAAGACATCCACCTGACCGTAAGGCAGGGAGAATTCATTGCTGTGGTGGGTCCGTCTGGCAGCGGAAAAAGCACCCTGATCAACGTGCTGACCGGCATTGATTCCCCCAGCCAGGGTGAAATCCATGTGAACGGAGAAGCCATCCACAGGCTCAACCAGGAGCAGCTTTCCGTGTGGCGTGGGAAAAATGTGGGGGTGGTGTTCCAGTTCTTCCAGCTGCTGCCCACTTTAACGGTCATTGAGAATGTGATGCTGCCCATGGATTTCTGCAACACCTTCCCCCTCAAAGAACGCCGCGAACAGGCAGAAAACCTGCTGTCCAAACTGGGCATCCTGGAACAGGCCGACAAACTCCCTGCAGACCTCTCTGGCGGTCAGCAACAACGGGCGGCCATTGCCCGTGCGCTCGCCAACAACCCGCCCATTCTGGTCGCAGATGAACCCACCGGAAACCTGGATTCCCGCACCTCCGAGGAGGTCATGCAGCTGTTTTCCCTGCTGGTGAAAGAAGGCCGCACCGTGATCATGGTGACGCACGAACGGGAATTCCGACAGCACTTCACCCGCGTTCTGAGCATGCAGGACGGGCGGCTCTCATGACCTCCAGATGGAAGAAACTGCTGGGAGATGTGCAGCAGATGCAGGGAAGACTGCTGCTGATGGTGCTGGCCCTCACGCTGGGTCTGATCGGGATGGGCACCATCCTGACCGCCTACACCATCCTGACGCGGGAAATCCGAATCAATTACCTCTCCACCCGACCCGCCTCGGCGCAACTGGAGCTGGACCAGGTGGATGCAGCACTGGTGCAGCAGGTTGCAAAACAACCCGGCATTCGATTTGCAGAAGCCAGCAGCACCCTGAACGCCCGCATCCAGGCCACAGATGGCCGCTGGTTTCCACTCAGGCTGTTTGTGGTGCCGGATTTCCAGAAACTCACCCTCAACCACTTTGCCCACGAAACAGGCGCTTCAACGCCTCCCACCCAGACCCTGTTGCTGGAAAGAACCTCCCTGACCTTCCTGAATGCAAAGCTGCAAGACGCTTTTCAGGTCGATGCCCCCCATGGAGGACTGCACACCCTGAAGGTTTCTGGCACGGTGCATGATCCCGGTCTGGCCCCGGCCTGGCAGGAACAGACGGTTTACGGGTACATCACCCCCCAGACCCTGCAAACCCTGGGAGAAGATCCGGCGCTGCACCTCCTGAAAGTGGAGGTTGCGCAGCAGCCAGAAAACGTGCAGGAGATTGAAAAAACCATGGCTGGACTGTCCCGCTGGTTGCAACAGCAGGGCCGCTTTGTGGAACAGGTGCAAATTCCCCCACCCTTCAAGCATCCCCACCAGGGCCAGATGAATGCCGTGCTGGTGATGTTTCTGCTGTTCAGTGCCCTGACCTTCCTGCTCTCAGGGATCCTGACCGCCACATTGATTTCGGGTTTGCTGGCCCAGCAGATCCGTCAGATTGGCATCATGAAAGCCATCGGAGGCCGCACAGCACAGATCGCCGGGCTGTACCTCACCCTGGTGGCAACAATGGGACTGCTGGCCGTGCTGGTCGGGGTTCCCCTTGGAAATCTGGCAGGGCAACAGTTTTCTGGCCTGATTGCAGAACTGCTGAATTTCAACCTGACCTCGCATGAGGTGCCCCTGTGGGCCTTGCTGATCCAGATTGGCGCCGGGCTGGTTTTGCCTGTGCTGCTGGCCCTGGGACCCATCCTGCAAACCACCCGCACCACCGTGCTGCAGGCCCTGAACAATGTGGGGGTGGAGGTGCGTGTCCCGCGCACAAATTGGCTGGACCGCTGGCTGGGTCAATTGCCCGGTGTGGACCGGACCCTCACCCTCTCGCTGCGCAATGCTTTTCGCAAACGGGGAAGGCTTGGGATGACCCTGACTTTGCTGGCCAGTGCAGGTGCGCTGTTCCTGACCAGCCTGAACGTGCGGGCCGCCTGGGAAAAGAACCTGCAGGACGCCAAAGCAGACCGGCATTATCAATTGGAAGTGCGTCTGGAAGACTTTCAACCTGCATCCCTTTTGCAGGACCTCGGGAAATTGCCTGGAGTGCAGACCGCAGAAATCTGGAATTCTTTGCCTGCTGCAGTGGGCCGCAAAGATGGCCTGAGTGTGGTGCGCACCTATCCAGACGGAGGGCACGGCAGCCTGGGTTTGCGCTCCCTCCCTGCAGAGAGCACTTTCGTGTCCTGGAAAGTGATGCAGGGACGCACCCTGCAAAAAACCGACCTGGGAGGCGTGGTCCTCAACCATACCGCAAAAGCCTTCTTCCCACAGGTGAACATTGGAGAAACCCTGCTGCTCACCGTGGAAGGACAGCCTGTGAAACTCAAACTGCTGGGTGTGGTGCGTGAACCCATCACGCCGTCTGCGGCCTACGTGCTGCCTGCCACCTTTGACCGGGTGCTGCACACGGGTGGTCAATTCAACACCCTGAGGTTCCAGGTGCAAGACGGCCAGCTTCCTGCGGTGATGCACAGCCTGGAACAGGAGTTTATAACCCGAAAACTCCCCGTGAAACTGGCCCTCTCCGAAGAAATGCTGGAGGCCGCCGTGAACGGACACGTCTACATCCTGATCGTGGCCCTGCTGGTGCTCTCCATGGTGGTGGCCGCAGTGGGACTGCTGGGACTGGCCTCCAGCATGGGCACCAGTGTCACTGAACGCACCCGCGAATTCGGGGTGATGCGTTCTGTGGGCGGCACCTCCCGCACCATCCTGCGCAGCGTGACCCTGGAAGGGGTGCTGGTGGCCCTGCTCAGCGTGGTGGGCGCAGTGCTGCTGTCCCTGCCCCTGTCTTACGGGGTTGGAACCCTCATTGGAACGCTTTCTTTCAGGCTGCCCCTGCCCCTGGTGCTGTCTTTTACGGCACTGCTGGTCTGGACGCTGCTGGTCACGGGGTTTGCCTACCTTGCCAGCCTCTACCCCGCATGGCAGGCCAGTCGCCTGACCGTTCGGGAAACCCTCTCGTACCTTTAAGGAGAAAAACATGAACCGCAAAATGAAAATCGCTTCCTGGACCCTGGGCCTGATCTTGCTGGCTGGACTGACCCATGTGATTGTGCACTCCAATTTTCTGGAACTGCTCAAACGCATGCACGGCAGCTGATGTGCATGGATGTGTCCCCGACCCTGAAAACCAGGGTCGGGGGTTTTGTTGTGTGAAAGAGCAACAGATCAGCAACTCAAGGTGTCATGTGGCTCCATGATGGGAATTCCTGGCTTTGCTGTCCTGAATGCAGGGGTTGCCCTTCGGGGTTGGTCAGGGCACAACAATCATGTTTCTGATTTTCGTTGCAGACGGCATTTCCTCAGGGTTTTGCAGTGGTCTATAAGGGTTTTCCCCTAGATGAATAGAGTCAATACACCAGTTATGATGAACTTGCTCCAGACGGGAGTATAAAATGCTGCCTTTATTTCTTGTGTCAAGACGGATGCTTTTGCTTGAAATGAATTTTGTAATTGAAATGAAATGTTCTGGGTGATTTTAGGACATTTGGTAACAGCACCAAATCAAAAAGATGCCAGAAATCATGCAACTTGTGCTTTGATTTGTTTTACAATCGAATTGTGCACAGTCTCACCGATGAGCAAACTTTGATCGTCAACCACAACCATGGGGCGGCCCTGGTGTTTGCGGTTGCAGGTGCAGGCAAAACCACCAGTTTGATTCACCGCATCCGCCGACTGGTGGATGATGGAATCTTCAGGCCCAGACGCATCCTGGCCACCAGTTTCAGCCGGGAGAGTGTGAAAGACATCCTGAAGAAACTTGAATCCTTTCCGCAGTGTGCAGAGGTGCGGGTCTCCACCTTGCACAGTGTCGGTTACGGGATTTTGCGCAAAGCCATGGAAATGAAGGTGATTCCAGAACTGCAACTGCCAGAAACCGAGACGGACTCCTTTCAGCTGCAAATTGCCCGGGAGGCCGTCAAGGAAGCCCGGACACTGCAGGTGGCGGTACCGGAGCATTTTGAGGTGCATGACTTTCTGGATTTTGTGGGGAAATGCAAGGCCAATTTGCAGTATGCAGACCTGGAACATGCCCGACTTCCTCTGGAGGCCCGAACGGTTGCCACCCAGGCGGAAGCGCCTGCAGGCGTGCCTTACTATCTGGAGCTGTACCAGCTTTTTGAGAAGTTGCGCAGCAGCAGGAATGTGATCACCTTCGATGACATGATTGTGCTGGCCTGGGAGCACAGTTTGCGGCATCCAAAGCTGCTTGCTCACGTGGAAGGCATGTATGACGCCATTCTGGTGGACGAATTTCAGGATTTGAACCTGGCGCAGTCCGAATTGCTGCATCTGATGGTCCGCAAGCACCACAATGTGATGGCCCTGGGGGACGATGACCAGACCATTTACGGGTGGCGGGGATCGAGTCCTTTTTTCATTCGCAATTTTCAGGCCCGTTATGACGCAGTGAAGTATTTCATCACCAAGAATTTCAGGTCGTTTGCCTCGCACCTGGCACTCGCCAATTACGTGATCGAACAGAACGAGGACCGGGAGAAGAAAACCCTGAATTTGACCCGGGGTTTTGAAGGCAATACTGCTGTGGTGGGGGTGGGATCTTTTGCAGACAGTGCCAGACGCATTGCAGATGAGGTGGAAGAGAACGTCAAAAAGGGATTGAAACTTCGGGACCATGCGGTGCTGGTGCGCATTTATGCCCTGACCCCGTTCATTGAGACGGAATTCATTGAGAGGCGCATCCCGTACCGCATTCTGGGCAGCACCCCTTTCTACAAACGGGATGAAATCCGTGCACTGTTGCGTTACTTGAGGGTGGCCCTGCTGGAACACGCTTTGCAGAAAGGAGAACGGCTTTCGCACAAACAGAAAGAAGAACTCTCGGTGAGTTTCAACACCTGTGTGATGGTGCCCAGGAAGTTCATCCCGGCCCGCTACGTGTCCACGCTGATGCAACAGGTGCTGGAGGACGGCAAGGGCCTGATGAACCGTTTGCTGGTGCACAGCGGAGAGGCGCAGCACGAGCGTTTCAGCAAGGGATTGTTGCAACTGCATGGGGTGCTGGGGATGCTTCTGGACTGCATCGAGGGGGATGTGCCAGCAGAGCAGGCCCTGGCGGAATTGATGCAGGACATCCATTACCAGCACCACCTTGAGACCAGCACAGCCAACCCGGACCTGGCGGAAGCGCGTTTCCTGGGTGCGCAGAGCCTGGCGAGGTATGCGCAGGGCAAAGGCACGCTTGCGGAGTTCATTGCGCACATCGACCACATCAGTTTCCAGGAAGCCAACGATGAGCAGGAGAAAAGCCGGGACAGGGTGCTGATGACCACCCCGTACCGCGCCAAGGGGTTGCAGTGGCCGGTGGTGTTCGTGCCTGGAGCAAATGACGGCACCATGCCCATGCGGGGCAGTTTTGGGGACAAAATGAAAATGGAAGAGGAGCGCCGGGTGTTTTATGTGGCGATCACCCGTGCCCAGCAGGATTTGCATGTGCATTACCTGGAGGGCGCAACTGCTCCAGGGGTCAGCCGTTTCCTGACCGGTTATCCTCCCGGACAGCTGCCCCCTCCTGGACACCGCACCTTTGCAGAGGTGCTGCAGGAAACCGAGCAGGTGCGGCAGGCCCTCACCCGCACCGGGGCATTGAAGCCAGCAGAGGCTTTCGCTTTGCTGGAACATGTGAAGCGCAACCATTTTGGGCGTTTCATCACCGACCATGCCCAGGACCAGCCCGCGCTGGGATTGAACCACATGCTGAAACTCAGCCAGGAGGTGCTGGGTGCAGCCGAGGCCCTGCGGGATTTTGGTTTTTTTGCTTCAGGGCATCTGGAACCCTGGGAATATTTCGGGCAGGAGCCCTCAGAGGTGTCGTTCAGTGCCCAGGTCCTGCAAGATTTCAGGGAGACGGTGCAGCCAGGGCCGACATTGGACCGTGCCAAACCCACCTTCAGCCAGCATTTGCCTGCTGCGCTCACTCCCAGGGTGGGCCATCAGGTGGAACACCCGAAGCTGGGTGGGGGCACCATCCAGGAGGTGGGGGGGCAAGGGGACCGACTGGAGGTGCTGGTGCAATTTGACCGCAGTGAGGTGGGAATGAAGCGCATGCGCTGGATGTTCGCCAATTTGAAAGTGCTGGCCTGAAACATCCTGGTTGCAGGGTTGGCTCAGTGGGCTTCTCTGCGACAGATGGTGTCGCTGGGGGCTGGTATACCGAGAAGAAGCATCTCTGTCCTGATCAATGGGGATTTTGGCTGGGTTGATGTGAAACCACGGGAGGAAATGTTGTGCTGCCTGTCGTCAACAAAATCACGGAACACCTGCGGTTGCATGGTCCGCAAGCCATAAGTGTGCTGGCAAAGCACCTCAACATTCACCTGGAGACGGTGCAGGGGGCCCTCACCCGCAGTGGAGGACAGTTGCGGCTGGAAGGGGAAAAGGTGGTGCTGGTCACTCCGGGAGAAGTGGTGGAAAACCTGCCTGCCGGGGTGATGGACCGTTTTGTGGTGCTGGACCTGGAGACCACCGACACCGATCCAGAAAGTGCAGAGATCCTGGAGGTGGCCGCCCTGAAAGTGCAGGGCATGCAGGTGGTGGGACGTTACCAGGCCTTTGTGAAGCGCAGCCATGTTCCGCGCCACATCACCGAACTGACCGGAATCACCCCTGAGGATGTGCAGCAAGGCAAAGAACTCCCGCAGGTGATGCGTGAACTTCAGGCTTTTCTGGGGGACCTGCCGGTGGTGGGCCACAACCTGCTGGCTTACGACTGGCGGGTGCTGGACCGGCATTGCCAGCAGGTGATGCTGCCCCTGAAACCCACCCTCAAGGTGGACACCCTGTTGTTTGCTGGCTGGGTGATGTCCACGCTGGCAGAGCCTCCAGAGGTGCATCAACTGGGGAGCCTGTACACCCGCCTCACCGGTATTGTGGTGGATGGCCTGCACCGCGCAGAAGAGGACTGCAAGGTTACCCTGGAGGTGCTCAGGGAACTGCTGGATCTGGTGCGCACCTTGCCAGAGAAGTCCCTGCAGGTGCTGGGTCAATTGCCGCTGCCAGAGTTGCGTTTTTTGCTTCCCCATCAGGGTGTGCCAGTCAAGGTCTTCCTGAAAAATGCAGAGGACCTGCTGAAACGCCAGGCCCATGTGAAAATGGTGGAGGGCACGGGAAACCGGCCCCTGTCCCTGGACCGTTTGCTGACAGAGCCACGTCCCGGACAGGTCAAGATGGCGCATCAGGTGGAACAGGCCCTGGTTTCCCAGCATGCCCGCGCGGTGATTGAAGCGCCCACTGGCACAGGCAAAACCCGCGCTTACCTTTTTCCTGCCCTGACGGCCAGCATCAAAACCACCGGGCTGGGCCCGGTGTACATCAGCACCTTCACCCGGCAGTTGCAAGACCAGGTGCTGGAAGAAGCAAAGCGCATCCAGCATGATTTCAAGTTCCGCCTGCTGGTGCTGAAGGGGGTGAAGAACTACTTCTGCCCGCTGCAACTCTCGGACCTGCTGTCCCTCTCAGAAGACAGCGAGGGGAACCTGGACCTCAGTGAGCAGCAGGCCAGGGCAGTGGCCTTGCTGTTGCTGCACACCGACAAGGGAGAGTTCTCGGACATCCCCGAGAACCCGGTGACCCGCACGGCGGGATTTGCCCTCATCCGGGAGCGCTGTCAGGTGAATGCCCTGAGGTGCCGTACCGATTGCCCTTTTCATGACCGCTGTGCTTATTTTCCACTCCACAAAGGAGAGAAAGGCGCGAATGTGGTGGTGGTGAACCACACCCTGCTGCTGCAACGCCAGAGCGTCCTGAGCCCAGATCCACAGGAGGCCAACCAGCTGCCGATCCGCCGGGTGGTGGTCGATGAAGCGCACGAGTTCACCGAAGCGGCCCAGAGTGCCCTCAAGCGCTCTTTCAGCCTCAGTTCCCTCAGGGGGTTGTTGCAAAAATTGTGGCGGGAGTCTGTGCGCAGGTTGCCCGCATCTCGCCGCAGTGAAATCAGTCAGGCTCTGGTGGCTTTGCTGGAGCCGTACCGCCAGCATGGGAACCTGGGAAGTGTGTACCTGGAGTTGAAGCGCCAGAAGGACAGCAACCCCCTGGAGCCCCAGCATCTTGATGAGGTGCTGGGACGTGAGCTTGCCTCCATGGCATCCCCACCAGAAGCGCTGATCACCGCTTACCACCAGTTGCGCAGCACCTTCATGAACCGTTCCGGGCTGCTTTCTGCCATTCAGACCGAAGCGGTTTTTCAAAAGAACACCCTGCTGCTCAGGCATGCCACCAATGTGTCTTTGCTGATTGGCCGTTTCTCTGCAGAGATGGATCAGGTGATTGAACGGGCCAAACGTTTTGCCCTGCAGTACGGTCGGGGACAGGCTGGTTTTGGATTTCAGGCCAGTGTCGATGAGGTGACCCGCAAGACCGAGGAGTACCGCACCCTGGAGGTGGGGTTCCGCCGCTTGCAGCAGTTGCTGGACCGTTTCGTGAAATTGATTGGTGATTTGCACCCGGCCAAAAACCGTCAGGACGAGTGGCTCTATGTGCTCTCTCAATTCAAGGTGATGCAGCAGACGCTTGCAGGCCTGCTGGAGTACCAACCCAGCGATGAGGTGTATGCAGTGGGGTTCAGCGATGAACATGTCGAGCTGTGGAGCACGCCATTGTGGGTGCGCTCCAGGCTGCACACCCTTTGGGATTTGCTGCCCGTGCTGGTGTTCACCAGTGCGACTTTGCGCATCCCGGGGGTGGGTCCAGCCCTTCGGGGCAAAGGGGATGTGGAAGACTTCGGGCTTTTTGAGGAAGACCTTGCTCTGGGCGAAGCCCAGTACACGGTTTTGCAGCCGGTGTTGCCTTACCACCTCAGCCATGTGCTGTTTGCAAACCATCTTCCCCTCTACAAGAAAAAAATCTTTCCCGATCTGGTGGGGCAGGAAATCCGCCAATTTGCTCCGCAACTGCCCGGGGGCAGTTTGCACATCTTCACAGCCAACACCCGCCTGAGACGGGCAGCGCAAAAACAGGACCCCAACTGGGTGTGGTCCAGCCAGCAGATGGGAGCAGATGTGCTGGTGAAGCGCCTGCGCAAGACCCGGCAAGGCCATGGCCTGGGTTCTGCAGGTTTCATACAGGGGGTGGATGTTCCGGGTTTGAGCATGGTGTCCCTGGACCGCACCCCCTTTCCCATTCCTGACATCATCCTGGAGAAGCAGCGTCAGGCCATGACCGATTTTGGAGAGTACTGGGAGCGGGTGTATTTGCCCCGCGGCATCATCAAATTTGTGCAGGCTTATGGCAGGTTGATTCGCCAGCATGACCGTATGGATCAAGGGGCCTTTGTGTTGTGGGACCGTCGCCTGGCCACCGCTTCCTACCAGTCGCGTTTCCTGGGTGCCTTGCCCGTGCCCAGCGAACGGGTGCATCGTCCCAAAAATCGGGGTTTGTTTTATGAAGCCCTGGGGGGCATTTTTGGAAAGCCCTTTGAGGCCGGAGAACTGATCTCACCGAAAATGCAGTACCTGGAGAGGCTTCGTGCCGATTTGCGTGCCCTGGATCAGGACCAGTGGAAGGAGGTGTTGCTGGACGCAGTCTCGTTTCTTTTTGAAATTGAGAGTCCTTCCTGGCGGGATTTGCAGCTCGAAGGCATCCTGCAGGCTTTGCACGGCGATGATGTGATGGTGCTGTTGCCCACCGGGGGTGGCAAAAGCCTGATTTTTCAGCTGCCTGCGCTGGTTGCAGAGGGTTACACGGTGGTGGTTTCCCCGCTGGTGGCCCTGATTCAGGACCAGGTGCAGAAGCTGGAGGAACTGGGCCTCCCGGTGGCCGGTTTGTGGGGTGGTCTGTCCAGGGCCGAACAATCGGTGGTGCTCAGCGAAGTGGAAAATGGCAATGTGAAACTGCTTTATGTTTCTCCTGAACGCATCAACCGCAGTGTGGAGTTGCAGCACCTGCTGAAAAGCCTGCCGCCTGAACGGGTGGTTTTTGATGAGGCGCACTGCCTGCTGGAGTGGGGGCATGATTTCCGGCCAGATTACCAGAAGGTCACGGTCAGGCTTGCCGAACTGGGACTCAGGCCTGCGCTTTCGGCCTTCACGGCCACGCTTCCGGTGCGCAAGCACAGTGAACTGATCTCTGCCCTGGGGCTCAAATTGCAGGCCAGTGGGGTGCTGACCCGTCCCATTGACCGCCCGAATTTGCACCTGATGGTTCAAACGGTCACCAAAAAAGACAAGTTGCAGCAGGTGGTGGATGTGGTGAACGGTTGCAGCCAGAACCCGCAACTTCGCGGCAAACGCATGATCATCTACTGTGGCAGTCGGGCCAGCACCGAACAAATTGCCTCTTTGCTCAAAGCGCTGGGGTTCAACGCAGAGGCCTACCACGCCGGGCTTTCCCCGCACCTGAGGCAGGACCTGGTGGAGCGTTTCCTCAACCATGAGATCAGCGTGATGGTGGCCACCAATGCGTTTGGGATGGGCATTGACGCTCCAGATGTGCACCTGGTGTTGCATTGCGATGCCCCCCTCTCGCTGGAGGCATACGTGCAGGAGGTGGGCCGGGCTGGCCGGGACCCCGCATTGCAGGCCTTTGCAGTGACTTTGCGCAGCAACGACAGCAAACGGGCCCGCAAACTGATTGAGCGCAGTTACCCCACAGCCGATCAGGTGCGTCACATCCTGGAAACCATTTCAAAGCTGACCTATCCCACCGAGCGGGAACTGTCCGAACAGGGGGAAATTGAAACACAGAATTTGCCCACGGTGTTGCACCTGCTGGAAGAGGCGGGCATCATCGAATACCAGCATGTGCCAGGCTGGCACCGCATTTTCCCCCTGTACGGCGTGCCTCTGCCCAGAGACCAGGAGCTCAAGACATTGATGGAGGCCCAAAAAGAGCAGGGGGTGCACCTCAGCCGACAGTTTTTTCAGGAGGCCACCAGGGTGCAGGACCGCCTGTTCGAGTACAGCCGTCAGGGTTTGCTGGGGGTCACTGCGTCCATCCCAGCCCTGAAAATCACCATTCGCAAATGGGACCTCTCGGCGTATGAGCGGCTGAGAACGCAGCGCATCCAGAGCAAGCTGGAACGCTTCCATGATTTTGAACGTTACCTGGACAGCCCGGTGTGCCGCAACCAGATGCTCAGCAGTTACTTTGAAGGTCGCGTGACGGAGCCGTGTGGGCATTGTGACCATTGCAAAACCGTGGTGGCTTTGCCCTGGGCGCTCTCCGACAGAAAGCGTCAGGTGGACCTCTCGCAGTTGTGGGACCCCAGAAGGGAAATTCTGTCTTTGATGCTGGAGTGGGACAAACAGAAAATGCAGCGCGGGCAGGGCAAAGTCATCGGCCTCTTGATGGGCAGGGAAGGCAGCCAGGATTCGAAAACAGGGAGCTTCAAACCTTACAGTGCAGAAGAACTCAGTTCGCCTCACTTTGCTCGCCTGAAATTTGTGGATGAAAAAAAGGTGCGCCAGGCCCTGGAGGACCTGCTGTCAGAAAGGCATGTGGAGAAAGTGACCCTGGAAAGCGGATTTGATGTGCTCAAACTCACCGACAGGGGCCGGGAACACATCCGGCAGTACCGGAGGTGAGTGTGGCTGGGGCTGGACAGGTGCTGGTGCAGGAACTCGAAGCGGCTTTCATTGAGAAAGCCCTGGAGCAAAAAACCTTTGATCCGATGTTTCACACCATGGAGCCCGCAGTGGTGTACCTGCAACTGCTCAAAATTCGCATGGGGCGCGACCTCACCCTGGAAGATTTGCGGCAGGCCGTGGTGCATTCCCGCAGCATGAAAATGGGCACCCTCAACCACGCCTGCACCATTGCTGGGGTGGCTTCAGACCTCAGCATTGAGTTTCAGCTGTACCAGGTGCATGGCAAGGCCACCGTGCAGGCTGCACAGTACCGGCAGCAGCTCAGACAGTTCGGTGTGAGGGCCAAACCGCGGATTTCCCGATTGATCCCGGAGCAGGTGCATTTGACTTCGCAGGTTGAGCGGGTGAAGTTGGAGAATGTGGGTTATGGCGGGCGAGATGAGGTGCAAGTCACCTCCTTGCAGCATCCCAGCTGGCTGGAGGTGCGGGTCTCTGCCGACCACCGCACCCTTGAAGTGCAGGCCCTGCCTTTGCCCGGAGGCCATTACCGGGGTCAGGTGAGGCTTCAGACCAATGGGGGCACAGTGGTGCTACAGGTGGGTTGCAGCTCCACCCACTACCCACTTCCTCAGGAAAATCCCATTTTGCGAGAAGCCCTGCTTCCGGACCACCCTGACCTGGATGAAACAGCGACCCTCAGTGAACTTGGGCAATTGCTGGAAGGCCTGGGTTATCTGGCCTTGCCAGGAGGCATGTACCTGCGACCAGAGGAGAAAACAGAGCTGAATTTCACCCACCAGTGGCTGCTCTCCCAGGACATGCTGCTGGCAAAAGCCCTGCCTGCACTGGGGTACACCAGTGACATGGAATTCGTGGATGACGAGAACCATGTGTTTCACCTTCAGCACCGCTCCGGGCATCTGGGAGGACCGGATTTGCAGGTGATGCTGGAGTTGCACGAAGCGAACCTGGAGCACATGAAAATCACTGCCGAACCCGAACTGGGACGCATGCGGGTGCATTTCCATGAAGTGGAGGAGTGGCGCGCCCTGCAAGGGGACACCTTTCTGCTCACCGGAACCCTGCAGCACCTCCGGGAGCCTGAAGTGCTGTCTCATTTGCTGGCCCTCTCCGAACAGGGACGGCACGTGGATGTGGTGCTGTCTGGAACGGGTGAGGTTCCCCAGGTGCTCCGGCAGCAACACCGCTCGGGTCGCCTGAGTTTGTACCTGGTGGCCCAGCACCTGCCTTACCGCCTGTACGCTGCCACTGGAAGCCAGGTGTGGTATGCCCCCCTTCCAGCCGGGCGCAAAGGGCAGGTTTCTGCACTGCCACGTTTTGAAGGAAAAGTGGCCCTGGAAGAGCGGGACTTTCGGGAACTCTCCTGGCGGGGCGATGAGCACGGCCTGCTGGACCTCGAACTCAGCGTGCAGATGCAACAGGTGCAGCAGAGCCTGGTGCCCATGCGGTGGTCCGAAACCGCCCTCACCCAGAACAGCAGTGGCGTGGACTGGTTGGATGGACGACCTCACCTGCAGAGGGATGCAGCTGAGCGGGTGCGCACCTCCTTGCAGCGTGAGGCAGAAAAAGCCGGGGTGGATCTGCGGCCCAGAATTGCCTTGCCAATCCTCAAACGCCTGGGTCTGGATGCTGCCCATGTGGTGCTGTATGACGGCCCGGTGAAACTCAGCCGCACCGGACATTTGTTGCACCACCGGCACCGGCAAACCCTGCCCGAAGCCATCCGGTACTGCGTGCAGGCCTACGGGGGGACCTTGCACCACTCTCAGTTGCGCAAACTGGTGGAAGCTTACCTGGGGGGCAGAAGTCTGGACTCCAGGCGTTTCATCAATGAAAGCCTGGAGCAGTGTGGATGGGGTGGCAATGGATACCGCCGTCCCAGAGAAGGGTGGGAGCCACAATCGAGGCAACTGCCCCGGTTTCTGCTGGAAGTGCTGGAGCACACAGGCAGTCCTGAGAAAGCAAACCCGTGGCTGCAGGGGAAGCTGTTCGTTCCTGCACCTCAACTGGAAAGGGCGTTCTCAGAAGCGCAGGCCCTTTACAGGTCCCGGATTGAAGCTGCCCAAAAAGAGCAGGCCCTCAAGACAGCTGTGCCCCCAGTGACCAGCGGGACCATCAAAGATGCTGGGGTTGCCAGAACGCCCATCCCTGCACCTGCGAAGCCCACCCTGAAGCTGCTGCCAGAAAAAGTGCTGGTGGATTCTGCCCCGGATCCCCGCACGGTTTCCATCACAGCGTTGCAAGTGCAAATCCTCAGCCTGGTGCGCGAAGAAGGCCCGATGACCTTCCGACAGCTGCTTGCACGTCATGCCGAACGCTGCTCCCGCACCCCTCGACTGATTTTTGACCGGGTGCTGCTGGCGGTGGAAGAAAACCTGGAAGCAGGGAAACTGCAACTGGAATCCAGACCTGCCCCCAGGGATGCAGAATCGCAGGTGTTGATGCTGCCCGGACAGGTGTACAGGCTGCGGGAAAGCAAAGTCCGGTCCCCTGAAGATGTGCCACCAGGAGAGGTGTTGGAATACTGCAGGCCATTCTTTCAGGCAGGCAGGCCATTTGATGTTCAGCAGGTTCTGGATCAGGCCAGGCGACACTACCGACTTGAAGCCCACTGGAAGCGCATGCCAGAGCACCTCAACTGGTTGCGCAGGCAACTGGAGCGCTTGATGGAAGGGGGGAAGGGACGTGCCTGAGCGGGAAAACCTGCTGTGCCGCGAATTGGAAAACCACTTCATTGAACAGGCCCTGGCCAGCAAGGTGTTCAATCCCAGCTGGCACGTGATGGAATCCCTCTCGGAATGCGTGCGGGTTCTGCAGGCCCGGCTGCGTCGCACCATCACGGCCTCTCTGATGCGTCAGGCTTTGCAGCATTCCCGCAGCATGAAGATCACCCAACTGACCAGAGCACACACCCTGTCAGATGGCACCCAGTCCAATGAAGCCGTGTTTTTTGAGTTGTACAGGGTGCTGGGGAAACCCGCCGCCCAGGCCAGCCACTACCGCAAGCACCTGCAAGAACAGCAACATGAAGTCAGGGCAGCCATTCTGGAACTCAGTGCCACCAGCTTGCAACTGTCTGCAGGTGGAGGGCTGGTGCGTTTTCAAAATGCCGGGTACGGAACAGACGGCGATCTGGACATCATTCAGGTCGAGCACCCAGATTGGCTCACCGTGGACATGAGCCCGCTGCTTCAGCAGGCCACCCTGAAATCTGCAACACGTGTTGCAGGCCACCATCAGGGTCAGGTGGTGTTTCACACCCGCACCTCCAGCGCCACCCTGGAGGTGACCCACATTGTGCCCCTGCAGCACCTGCAGGCTGGACCCTGGGTGCACCTGGATGACCTGCTGCCTTTGCACAGGGATTTGGACTGCACCCGTACAGCAAAGATGTACCATCAGGTATTGCTGGAACAGGGATATCAGGAACTTCCTGGTGGACTGTACCACCGGGGGACCCTGCTGCAGAACAGGGTTGAGGTGACCCGCCAGTGGCGTTTGAGTGCAGAGATGATCGAGCAATGCTTTCTGCCTGCTTCTGGGCATGAAGCCGGAGTGGTGTTCGCTGATGAGGCGGAAAACCTTTACCGGCTGGAGTGTGTGGCCGGACGGTTGCAGGGTCAGGATTTGCGGTTGCTGTTTGAGCTCTTTGAAGTCCAGCCTTTCATGGGATTGCAAATCTCCCCACACCTGGGACACTGGAAAATCAGCTGGCATCCTGTGGAACCCTGGCGCAACCTGCCTGGGTACCATCATGTGCTGTGTTGCCCTGCAGGTCGACTCCGCCACCATCCCGTGCTTGAGCACCTTCTGGAACAACGGCCAGTGGGAGGCAGGGTGGAGGTGGTCACCTCCCATGCGCAGCCCATACCACGGGATCTGCTGCAGATGCAGCGCAAAGGTGAAGTGGTCTTGCATTTTCTGCCTCAGGACCCGGTGGAGGAGGTCTACAGCCTGGATGCCAGAAGCACCTGGGCTTGCCTGTTGCCAGATGGGCCTCTGGAGTGGCGGGAACCCACTGCAACCATCCGCCGTTTGTTGAAACTCCCTTCAGTTGTTTCCAAATCCAGCCCAGCGCAACTGGTCCTTCAACCTGAAAAGGCTGAGCAACCATCGGATCGAGTGGCAACGCATCCCTCCCAGACGGTTCAGGAAAGCTCAAGCATGACACATGGCACCCATGCCACCCAGGTCAAAGCTCCCGCAGAACAGAAACCCCAACATAAGCAGCCATACCAGACCCCCCGCCTGACACAGAAAGTGCGGGGAATTGCAGCAAGCATGAAAGCAGCAGAGAAATCCAATTCAAAAAAGCACTCAACTGCTGCTTCAAAGCGACCTGCCCAGCTCAGGGCTTTGCAAGTGGGTGGAGCTTCAAAACGAGAGGGAAAATTGTTCTCTGGACAAAGCAAGGCTGAGAAAGCGGCCCGCCTGAAAAGCAAACCTTCTCTCCCGAAAAAAGCTTCACTGGAACCAGAGAACAAAATTTCCTCCGCGAGGGTTTCCCCTGTTCGCTGGAAGCCTGTTGCGCCTTCTCCATCTGCAGAGGCACTGAAGTTACAACAGCAGCATGACATCCCCACCTACCAGAACTGGAAGCCTGAGGTTGTTGGAGCTCCATCGGATGAAGTTCACCTCAGGCACCTGCTGGAGATCTTGCAAGTTGAAGGTCCCATTCACCTTGAGCGGTTGTTGAACATTTACGCACAGGCATGGGTTTCAGCTGCTGGACTTGAGCAGCGGTTGCACCTCACCAAACTCCTGGATCAGGCCAGCCAGAAAAAGCAGGTGGTGTTTCACCATGCGGTGTCGGTCGAAGGGCAGTGGGCACAATTTGTGAGGTTGCCTCACACCCCCCCAACGGTGTTGAGAACCCGAGGTGACCGCAGCATGGCTGAAATTCCCCAGGGTGAAGTGGTGGCAGCCATCTCGTGTTTCAGTGAGAACCGTGCAGATTTTTCGGTCAACAGGGCCCTGAGCCTGCTGGCTGATTTTTATGGGCTGCGCAAGCTGGAGTTTGGTGTCCGGCAGTTCTTTGAGCAGGCCTACCAGATCTGGCAAAACGATTGTGTCTGGTGAGGACCTGAATCACTTTGCTGGACAGCATGTGCCGTGTGGTGCAATGCGAAACATGGCCAGACCTGCCCTTTGCAGGTCAACGGGGCATTCTTGAGGGCCCTGAAATGTCTGGGTGGGATCAATCCAGCGCACTGAATGCTCCTTGCTCGTACCTGCGGGCCAGTTTCACCAGCAGGGGCGCTTCCTTGCGGATCCACTCTGGACAACGCAGCACCCGGTGGTGTGCGCCGATCCTGTGAATGGTGGCCTCAAGGTAGGCGCGGTTCAGGCCGTCTTCCAGATTGCCTGGCAGGGGAGCTACGCTCTGGTAGCCTTCCAGGAAACGGTGTTTGAGTTTCGGGTCGTGAATGGAGGTGAAAGCAACGGCAATGTCATAAAGAAAGGAGTTGTGCTGCAGGTGATCAAAGTCCACAATCCGCAGCTTTCCCCTGTTCAGCACGTAATTTTGCAATTTGAAATCCCCATGGATCAACCCGGATTCGGGCAGGTCATCTCTGGAACGGTACCTGAAGCCTGTGCGGCGTGCCAGCAGGGCTTCGATCCGCTCGATGTCTTCCTGCTGCAAATGGGCATTGTGCTGGATGCGGTACCAGCTGTGCCTGAGGTGATCCTGGGTGGGCCAGGGACGTGTGAATCCCTCGGCACGTTCAAAGCCCTGCTGCCTGTGGTGCAAGGTGGCCATGATGCTGCCTGCCTGAAAAGCCTGAGACTGGTTGAGGGCCTTGATGGGTTCCCCTTCCACCCAGGTGAGCATGGAAAAGCAGAAGAAGTTGCCCACAAAGGTGAGTTCATCCTCCCGGGTCAGGAGGGGCTCAGGGAGGGGCAAGTCTGTTTTGCGTTTCAGGTAAGTCAGGAAGTAAGCCACGGAGACCAGCAATTGGCATTTGTAATCCATCAAGTCCCCTAAGAAACTGTTTTCAGCGTTCAGTAGGTGCATTTTGCCGTGGTCATCGGTGATCCTGTACCTGGTCCGGTGCCCTGGCAAAGGCTGGATGTCCTTCACCTGCACCCCGAAAGCCTGGCAGGCTTTCATCAGCATTTCGAAGGTCAGCACATCCATTTTTGGTTCTTCAAAGCGCTCATCCTGTCCGGGGTGTCTGGATGGGTGGGCAAGCCTGCAATGGCCCGTGGGGGAAAGTGAAAATGATGGTGGGATAAAGTGTGCATGGTGTTCCTCTTTGGAGCCACTATAGGACAGGAAAAGCCTGTGCAGCACCGTCAACTGGCCTAAGCTGGATGGACCATGCTGTGTGGAACCCGCCATCTGCAGAGGGACCCAGCCTGGTGGGAAACTGCAGGGTGGGCCAGGGAAGCTGGAGTGTCAACCGGGATGGCTTTTGCGCCAGTCAAACACGAACCTGTCCATGACCATGTTGACCCACAACCCGGTCAACTCCAGGGCATCCGCATGGCTGCGACGGACATCCACAAAAGTGTCGGTGTAGATGGAAAAGGATTCCAGGTTTTTGTAACTCTGGGTCCAGGCTTCAAAGGTGTTTTTGAACAGATGGACCTGGTTTCCATAATCAGGCAAATTTTTGAAATCGATGGTGATGCGCAAACGCAAATCATCGTCGTTGCAGGTTGCCGGCAGCAGGATGCCGTAGGTGGTGAGTTCCGCTGTGGCTTTTTCGGTCAACAGCTTTGTGGTGCTGGGATCATCGCTGTCATCTCTGGTCACCTGGACGTTGATCTGGCAGACCTGCCTGAACCGGGAGAGGTTGTTGTGCAAAGGATCTTCAAATTGAGCACCTGCCAGGGAGGTGGCCATCACCAGGAAGGTCAGGGCTGTTGCATGCTTCAGTTGTCTCATGGGTTCAGTATAGGAAAAGGGCAAGGGAAGGGGTGCCGCACCAGAACGCCTGCTTTCATCAAACCTCAGGAGCCAGGGTTTCACAGCCGATGTTGCATCCAGCAGCAACCTGTTGCGAGGCCGTCAAAGCCCCCGGCTTGCCAGGGCTTCTGTCCACACCCTCGGGGTGAAGGGGAAATGCAATTTTGCCCCCAGACCCACTTTCCAGATCAGCACAATCACCGAGTATGCCACGGTGGTGGCCAGATAAGCCACCGGAACCATCCACGCCACTGCACCTGCGAGCTGGGCATTGAATTCTGGTGTGCCAAATGGGGCGGTGACCAGTTGGTGTTTCACCAGCGTGTTGAGGGTGGCCACGGTCAAGCCTTTCAGGCACAGCACCCTGGTGCTCAGCACCACCAGCTTTTGTCCGGGGCCTTGCAGGAAAGCTTCAACAGCGTGTTTGCTTTGCCGATCAAGCTGCAGGTACTCCCGCAGCACCACCCCAAACAGGGGTTTGCCCAGCAGCAGGGACACCAGGGTGGAGGTGGCCAGGAACAGGCTGCCACTGGAATCCTTGAGGGCAAAGGTCCAGCCATCAATCCACCAGAAACTGGCCAGGGCGTTGATCAGGGTGGAAAGCGTGAACAGCAACCACACGGCTGATGCCCGCCTGTTGCGGAGTTGCAGGACCAGCAGGTACAGGCAGGGAATGAGCGCCGAGAGCATGAAAGCGAAAGTGGGGGTGAGCACCTGCATGACCCCCCAGTTCACTCCGGGAAGTTTCGGTTGGAGGACCAACACCGGGAACAGCACGGTGAAAAGCAAGTTGCCGATCAGGGAAAGCACCCTGGCATGGTACCACCTGCACACCCATAGGCCTTGAAGATGCAGGGATGCATAAACACCCGCAGTATTCGATCTTCTTGCAGAGAATCCACGGTCTTTGAAGGGGTTCAATTGAGGGATTCAGGTGCCCTCTGCAAAGGGGCAAAGTTTCAGAAGCAGTTAGGTGAATTCCCTGATTTTCACGGACAGCCGAAATGGTTATTGTGGACCATCTTCAAAAACCCAACGGGCACCCTGCCCAACCGGCCTGAAAGCAGTTTGATTCTGCCATCACGCCACGAGGAGAACGGACATGAACCGAGTCACTTCTGCTGCTTTACTGACCCTCACCCTTGCACTGGCATCCTGCAACAGCACTGCACCGCAGGACGCTGGGCTTCCCATGCCCAGCAGCAAAAACACTGTCACTGAAGCGCCCATTTATGGCAACAGTGCTTCTGGAGAGTACATTGTGGTGTTCCGCAAAACGGCCACCGTGCAGGGACAGAGCATCAGCAAACTGGGTGCCGGACAGGTGGTGCAGATGCTGGGCCTTGAAAAACAGGGTGTGCAGGTGCAGGCCGTGTACAGCGATGTGCTGGATGGTTTCGCAGCGAAACTCAGTGGCAGCAACGTGCAGAAACTCACTGCCGACCCACGGGTGGCTTACCTGCAGGCCGTGCAGACCTACCATGCCGTGGACACCCAGACGAGTCCTCCTTCCTGGGGCCTGGACCGCATTGACCAGCAAAACCTTCCCCTCAGCAACAGTTACACCTACAGCACGAGCGGCACGGGCGTCACCGCTTACATTCTGGACACGGGCCTCAACACCACCCATGTGGCTTTTAGCGGGCGGGCTTCCATCGGGTACGACGTGATCAACGATGGCCAGAACGGCAAGGACTGCCAGGGGCACGGCACACACGTTGCAGGCACCATTGGCAGCAGCACCTACGGGGTGGCGAAAAACGTGAAACTGGTGGCCGTGCGGGTGCTGGGCTGTGACGGAACCGGCAGCAACCAGGGCATCATTCAGGCCATCAACTGGGTGGCCCAGAACGCACAGAAGCCCGCCGTGGTCAACATGAGCCTGGGGCCGCAGAGCAGAAGCGTCGATCAGGCCATGGATGACGCCATTGCCAGTGCCATTTCCAGAGGCATCACCTTTGTGCTGGCTGCAGGCAACTCCAACGATGACGCCTGTTATTACAGTCCTGCCCGCACCCCTGCTGCGATCACTGTGGCCAGCAGCACCAGCACCGATGCGCGTTCCAGTTTCAGCAACTACGGCACTTGCGTGGACATCTTTGCTCCGGGCAGCAACATCACCTCCACCTGGATTGGCAGCACCACCGCCACCAACACCATCTCCGGGACCAGCATGGCCAGTCCCCACACGGCAGGCGCAGCAGCCCTGGTGCTTTCCGCCAACCCCGCCTTCACCCCCCAGCAGGTGCGGGACACCCTGGTGAACACCGCCACCCAGAACAAGATCACCGATCCTAAAGGCACAGCCAACCGTCTGCTGTTCGTGGGTCAGGGCACCACCCAGCCCCCCACCACGGACCCTTGCAGTGGCACCAACTGCAGCAAGTACACCGGGAGCCTCAGCAGCGGACAGAGCGCCTACCAGCCCAACAACACCTATTTCAATTACGCTGGCGGCACCCTGAAGGGCTGGCTGAAAGGTCCCTCTGGCAGCGACTTTGACCTGGTGCTCTACAAATGGAACGGCAGCGCATGGCAGGCGGTCAGCCGTGCAGAAACCTCCAGCAGCGATGAAAGCATCACCTACAACGCAGGCAGCGGGTACTACACCTGGGAAGTTGTGGCATACTCAGGCAGCGGCAGTTACAGCTTCTGGATGCAGAAATAACCCTGTTCATCTTAAAGCCAGGACCGGAAGGTCCTGGCTTTTTCTTGTGGTGTTCTTGCTGGGTGTTGGGGCCAGATGTTCATTTGAATTCGCTATTTATGTATTTTTTGAGAAAATTTGTTTAGAATTGAATTCTCTTCAGTGGACTGTTGAATTTTAAAGAAAGATCATGTTTTGACGGAAAACACCCCCATTCTGTCAGCTGGCAAAATGGAGGTTTGTTTTTGGGTTGCCAGGGAAAACCCCTAGTTGCCTGACGCAAGAATGAAAATTCACTTTGCTGTGCAGTACTGTTTCGACACAACAAACAGGGCGCGTCAAATCCTGTCGCGGCCTCTCCATATCATCAGCTGGTAAACCATGTCTCCAAAAAGAAAACCCAGAGCAATGCCTCAGGCATTGTTCGTCGTTTCCTTTTGCCTTTGGTGCGTGTTGCGTTGCCCAAATCCTTCCTGAGAGGCCCAACCATGCTCACCCTCCCGTTATCCCGAACCTCCTTCAGCGGACATGAATCCTTTGCCCTGCGTTACAGTTGGCTGCCCAAAGCCGTGCAGGGCCTCCCGGAACACCCCGATCTGTTTTTGCTTGAAGATGCCACCACCCTGCTCGGGGTGGGAAAGAACATGGTGAGCAGCATCCGGCATTGGTGCACCGTGATGCAACTGATTCAGCCTGTCAGAGGACACAAAGGGCATTTTGAGCCCACGGAGCTTGCCGGGCTTCTCCTATCTGAAAAAGGCTGGGATCCTTGCCTTGAAGATCCGGGAACGTTGTGGCTGCTGCACCACCTGATGTTGCAGAACCCCGAGGAGGCCACCCTGTGGCACCTGCTTTTCACGGTTTTCCGCACAGACACCTTCACAAGGCAGGAGGTGGTGGTGTGGGTGATGGATCTGCTGCAACATCAGGGAGGTTCACGTGCGAATGTGAATTCCATAGAGCGGGATTTTGAGGTGCTGATCCGCACCTACCTGCCTGCCCTGAGCCCCAGAGGTCAGGTGGGAGAGGAATCTTTCGATTCCCCCCTTGTAGAGTTGGGCCTCTTGAAAAGGGTGGACCGAAACACCTTCGGTTTTGTCAGGGGAGAGCACAGAAGCCTCCCGGATGCCATTTTTGCCTATGCCCTGGTGGACCACTGGCAAAAGCACTTTGAACAGGTCTCCACAGTCAATCTGGAACGGTTCATGTACCACCCGGGTGCTCCGGGAGCAGCATTCAAACTGACCGAAACGGCTTTTCTGAACCGGGTGGATCAGGTGCAGGCTTTGACCGGGATTCACTTTGACGATACCGCAGGGATGCGCAGCCTGATTCGTTCTGCAGACTGGACCCCCACCACCCTGCAAAGCCTGCTCAGGCACCACTATGCAGGGGAAGGACAAAACGCATGAATGCCATCCTCAGTGATCTGGTCAGTGTGAAAGGCCGCTTTCACCGCAGCGTACAACTGGTCAAAGACTGGAAAGACGCCGAACACCTTGAAGGTTACATCCTCACCCCCAACGGGCAAAGCCTCACCGAGCGCATCCTGAAAGGCCTCTCCCAGAGTGGGCAACCCCGCACGTGGTCCATCACCGGTCCTTACGGCTCAGGGAAATCCAGTTTCGCACTGTTCCTGGCAGACACCCTGGCCTCCGCTTTTCCCAGAACCTCAATGGGGCAGGCCATCCGGTCCAGAACAGGGTTTCACCTCGCACCGTTTTTCCCCCTGCTGCTGGTGGGTCAGCGCAGACCCCTGCACCAGACCCTCAAAGAAGCCATCCACCAGACCCTGACAGCAGAATTTCCAGATCTGGAACCAGAACTGAGACGCTGGAGTGACCCGGAGGTGCGGGCCGTGGACCTGCTGGAACGGGCCACCCTCCACCTGAGCCGCAAAAGCAGGGGAGGGCTTCTGCTCATCCTGGACGAGTTCGGGAAGTTTCTGGAATATGCAGCACAAAACCCGCAGGATGGGGACCTCTTCCTGATGCAGGAACTGGCAGAATTTGCCTCCAGAAGTGCTTTTCCTGTTGCTCTCATCACTGTCCTTCACACTGGATTCAGCGATTACCTGCTGCATGCCGAGCACACGGCACGGGCCGAATGGCAGAAGGTGCAGGGTCGCTTCACGGATGTGAATTTTCAGGAGCCCGCAGAGCAGTTCCTGCAATTGATTGCCAGTGCCGTGGATTTCCGCAGTGGCCCTGAGCTTTCAAAAGCCTACGCCTGCAAAGTGCGGGAGGTGCTGGAATCAGAAGTTCTGGAAGAGGCCCGAAAACGCATTCCTGCACTCGATGCCCACCTTTTAAGGTGCGTCCCCATCGAGCCCATCACGGCCCTGCTGCTCTGGCCCCTGTTCCGCAGCAAACTGGCCCAGAATGAGCGCTCCCTGTTCGCCTTCCTGACCGGAAGCGAGCCGTTTGGACTGCTGGATTTCCTGACCTCCCAGGACACCGACTCGGGCCAACTCCCCATGTACACCCTTTCCCAGCTGTACCAGTACGTGGTGCACAGCCTGGGGAGCGCCACTTACCAGAGTGACCTGTCTCGGCGTTGGAGCCTGATCGAGGTGGCCTGTGATCGACTGGGAGAGGGAGCAGATCCTCTTTTAAAAAGTCTCGTGCAGGCCATCGGACTGATCTCCAGTTATGGATCTCAGGTGGGCCTGAAAGCCACCCGTGAAACCCTGATCGCTGCCTGCGGAGACTCCGCAGAGGTGGATGAGGCCCTTTCAGAACTCAAACGCAAGTCTCTGGTGCTTTACCGCAATTTTGAGAGCACCTACGCCCTGTGGGACGGCTCTGACATGGATCTGGACGAAGAATTTGCCCAGGTGATGGCAAAGCAGGGGCAGTTCTCGCTGGCCCGTTCCTTGCAAAGGCACCTGGAATTGTATCCCCAGGTCGCCCGTGCCCATTACATCCGCACCGGAAACCTGCGCTCGTTTGAAGTCACCCTGTTTGAGGGGCGCTCCACCGAACTCTCCACCCACATCTCAAAACTGAAACCCGACCAGCTGCAGATCATTTTTGTCCTGAGCAGCACCGACACCGAACGCAAGCAACTGCAGCTGATTGCCCAGTTCCATGCTGCAAACACCAATGTGATTTTCGCTTTCCCCAGACCTGTGGTGGGCCTGGAAGGTTTCTTAAGGGAACTGAACGCCTGGGAAACCATCAAACGCACCAGCACCAGTCTGGAAGGGGACCCGGTGGCCAAAAAAGAGCTGGAAGGCCGGATCCAGCAGGCCCAGGAACGCCTGGAAAACACCATTGGCTCGCTGTTCGGGGTGAAAGGGTACCGCTTTGAGCCCTCCAAAAGCGAATGGTTCCATGCCGGAGCACCCTGTTCTGTCCCGACGGCCCGTCATTTCCAGCAGTGGCTCAGCCAGATTCTGGACTGGAAGTACCACCTCTCTCCGGTGATTCGCAATGAACTTCTGAACCGCAACCAGCTTTCCTCCCAGTCCGCCAAGGCCAGAAGGAATCTGCTGGAAGCCATGCTGCTGCAAAACACCCAGCCCAGACTGGGCATGGAGGGCTTCCCCCCCGAGTACAGCATGTATGCCGCAGTCCTGAAAAAAGGCGGGTTTCACAGAGAGGTGAAGGGCCACTGGCAGCTCACTGCACCAGAAGGAAGTTACGAGCCGGTCTGGCAAGCCATGCTGGAGCACCTGACCGCCCGTGAAGACAGGGTGCCCCTGACAGGACTTTTTGACCTGCTGAGAGGGGCACCTTATGGCATTGCAGAAGGCCCTATTCCTGTGCTGGTCGCTGCCCTGCTGATTTCCATGCGGGAAAGAATCGCCATCTTTGATGAAGGTCTCTTTGTGCCCGAACTGCGCATTGAGGTGCTGGAACGCATCGTGCGCCGCCCCGACCTCTTCGAGGTGCAGTGGATTGAGTTCACTTCCTCCACCCTGCAGGCCTTGCAGGACATGAGTGAAGCCATCCGCATGTACGCCGGGAAACCCGAACGGATTGGCACCCCCCTGCTGATGGATGTGGTGAAACCCCTGATTCTGGTGGCCGCAAAACTCCCTCCATACAGCAGGTTCACCCGCAAGCTGGATCCCCCTTCTGCAGTGCTGCTCCGGGACATGCTGCTGCGCATCAAGGACCCGGTGCAACTGGTCACCCAGGACATCCTGGCCCTCTATCACACCACCATTGAAGGGGAAACCCACCCCAAATCGCTCACATCATGGCTGCTGGACTGTCTGAACGCCATGGGATCTGCGTTTGGAAATCTGCTGTACCAGATTGAGATGCAGATCCGTGAGGCTTTTCAGCTTTCGGGTTCTTTTGCAGAGGTGTCCCAGAACCTGCGCAGCCGTGCAGAACAGCTCAGAGGCTACACCGTGGACCAGACCCTCACCGCGTTCGTGCAGCAACTCGGAAGTGCCAGTGCAGACCAATGGCGTGAGCAACTCGGACGTGTGGTGCACAGCGGGAAACCCGTCACCGACTGGCGAGATGGGGATTTGCTGGCCTTTCAGGTGAAGCTTCGTCAGATGGCCAGTGACTTTCACCGCCTGGAAGAACTGGTTCGCGAAAGAGGCACTGTCCCAAAGGATGCAGGCGTGCAGGTGATTCGCATTGGGGTGCTCGGCACGGACCTGAGAGAAGACCGAAAAGTGTTCAGCCTGAGGGAAGACCAGAAACAGCAGGCCGAACAGCTCAGCCATGACCTGCTGGCAGAGTTCCAGAAGCAAACCGGTGGCCTGGACATCAATGTGACCCTGTCCGCCCTCGCACTCCTCACCCAGAAAATCATCGGAGGACCCCATGAGTGATTCCATGCGCCACGTGCTGCTCGTCTCGGGCGGCAAGGACAGCACCGCCCTGGCCATCTACATGAAAGAGCACCACCCCGAAATCGAGATGGAGTATCTGTTCTGCGACACCCACAAAGAACTCCCCGAAACCTACGAGTACCTGTCCCGCCTCGAAGCCTTTCTGGGAAAACCCATCACCCGACTTTTAGAAGACGAGCAGGAGAGGGGATTTGATTACTGGCTGGACATGTACCGGGGTTACCTGCCCTCTCCCAACATGCGCTGGTGCACCAGACAGCTCAAGATCGAGCCTTTCGAGAAATACATTGGCACCGACCCCGTGCACCTCTACATCGCCATTCGCGCCGATGAGCATCGGGATGGGCACATCACCTCCAAACCCAATGTGACCCCGGTTTATCCCTTCAAGGAGGCAGGCATCACCAGAGAGGATGTGTTCAGGCTTCTGGAAGACAGCAGTGTGGGCATCCCGAAATACTACGAGTGGCGTTCCCGCTCTGGCTGCACCTTTTGTTTCTTCCAGCGCGGGATCGAGTGGGTGGGTTTGCTTGAGCGGCACCCCGACAAGTTCGAGGAGGCCATGACCTACGAGAAACCCGAGGAGGGCTACACCTGGCGGGAAGGGGAGAGCCTCGCAGAACTGGCCCGCCCTGAACGCATTGCCCAGATCAAGGCCGAAGAGGAGAAACGCCAGAAACGGGCTGCAGCCAGACGCAGACCCCGAACCCTGGCCGAAGCTTTCACCGGAGAGATGGACGCCGAAGAAGAAGTCGGCTGTTCCATCTGTCACCTGTGAGGAGGGAACTGTGAATCCTTTTGTGGCCTTTCTCAACCGTTACACCACCGCCTCTCCTGAACATGAGGCCGCTTTCGATGAGTTCACCTCCAACGCAAAGGTGGACGGCACCCAGCCCCTCACCCTGGACACCGAGGTGGGCCGGAAACTCTTTCAACTTTTCGACCAGAGCAACCCTCCAGCCGTGATCCTCACCGGGAACGCTGGAGATGGCAAGACCTATCTGTGCCGCAAGATCATCGAAGTCTTCACCGGGCGTCCTTTCACAGGATGGCAGAGCGACGTGGCCAAACAGGAATTCTTTCGGCAGGACGCCAAACTCTGGGTGATCAAGGACCTCTCAGAGATGGGGGTGGAGGCTTCCGGTCAGATTCTGCGGGGTCTGAACGCCCGACTGAAAGGCCTGGGGACCATCCCCTCCCTGATTGCCGCCAACGAGGGACGCCTCAGGGCACAGCTTGCCTCTCTGGGCCTCCCTGAACTTCAGGCCGAAGTGGACCGTCAGTTGCAAAATGGGCCTGATCCTTCCAGGCCCGTGCTGGTGATCGACCTGAACCGCATTCCCACCTCCAGTTACATCCCTCAGGTTCTGAGCTGGATGACCGATCCAGAGAGATGGACCGGATGCGAGGGCTGCACCGCCAGAAAAGACTGCCCGATCCTGCACAACGCCACCCGTCTGCAAGAGGAGACCATCCAGCAAAGGGTGCTCAGGCTTTATGAACTTTTAGAGCACCTGGAGCATCACGTCACGGTGCGGGATCAACTGGTGCACATGGCCTTCACGGTCACCGGAGGCCTGACCTGCCAGAAGGTGCGCCAGCAGCAGACAAAAAGCAGCGAGTGGCGCGATCAGGCCAGAAATTACGCTTACTACAACAACCTGTGGGGCCAGGAAGCCACAGAGACCTTCCGCAAGAAAGCCACGGCCCTCAAACTCTTTGCAAGGCTCGATGTGGCGGGGCAGTCGGTGTTTCAGGTGGACCACTTCATCATCAGTGACCACAGTGCCACCGAATCCCCAGCCTACCAGCGGGTGTTCCGGGAAGCCATTGACCTGGGGCACACCCTGTTTCAGCAGGAACGGGGCAGTTACCTGCTGGGAGATCAGCTGGAGAAAGCCGTGGAGTTCGTGAAAGACTGGCTGCCGCACTGCAGGCGCAAGGTGTTCTTCGAGTGGCACAACGAGGGGGCCATTTTGAACCTGCTGCCTTTTCAACACCTCCCGGAGTACCTCAAGTTGCTGCAGGACCAGAAAAACACCTTGCAGGACTGGCAGCTTCGCAAGATGGTGCTGGGCCTCAACCGGGCGTTCTCGGGACTCTTCGTGCAGGAAACCGACCACCTGTACGTCACTTCCCATTACGGGCAGGGGGGAAGGAGCACCATCCCGATCATCCGGCAGAAAATTCCGGTGGAGCAACTGGACCTGGAGGTGAGGACCACAGAAGGCCAGTTCGTGCCTGCAAGGCCCCAGATGACCCTGGAAATCACCAACGTGAAACTCAGTCCAGAGCCGGTTCGCTGGAAGGTCAACCTGCTGCGATTTGAGTTTGTGATGCGCCGGGCGGTGGGAGGCACCCCCAACGTGCTCTCGGAGGAATGCGATCTGGACATTCGGCACCTGAAAGATGAACTCCTGACCCGCTTTCAGGCCGCCCCCACTGGAGAGCACATCGAGTTTTTTGAATTGACCGGGACCGGCTACCGACCCCAGGTGCTCAGGCTGCCCCGGAGTGTGGAGGCATGAGCATGCAGCGGTACGGCAATTACGACAGCAAAATGAAACAGTACCCGGTGAGCGCCTACATCTGGGGGCACCGCTTCCGCATTGGTCAGGACCCGATGGAGTACCTGCTGGAATTCCTGAATGTGCTCTACGGCTTTGATTATGAGCTGGGCAGGGGCATTCGGGAGAATGAGCAGCAGGACCGCAAAACTCTGGGTTTCAAGAAAGCCACCCGTCTGGGCCTCAGGCGTTTCGTTTTCTACTCAGAGGCCGAAAAATCGCGCCACGCCAGAGACGACCACGCCCTGCAACGCCTGCTCGGGAAACTTCGCAGCAGTGAACTGGTGAAGCTCAATCCGGTGGTCACCGAGCGGGATGCGGGTTTTGACCCGGTGGAATCGGCAAAGTCTCTGCTGAAGTCTTTCACGGCAGTGGAAAGCAACCGTTCCTGGTTTGCCCGTGCCCTTTTCCCGGCCCACGAAAGGCTGCTGTTCTGGGAAGCCCTGCGCAAGAAAGGCAACTCAAAACCCCTCAGGGACGATGAAGCCGACCTCAGCGGAGACCATGAACTGGACCACGGGATTGAATTCACCGCAGCCAACTTCTTTGTGCGTGGTGGACAGCTTTATTACCTGATGCTCTCGGCCGGTACCCGCCAGGATCCTCAGCTGGCCTGCTCCATCACCTCACGCCTGAAGCACCTGATGAAAGACAGCCAGCCCAGCATCGGGCAACTGGCAGAATTCATTGATCGACTCTGGCAACCCGAAACAGACAACCAGGACTGGGAAGACGAGGAGAACGAGGAGGGGAGCAAACACACCGGGTACCTGGGCTGGATTCCCGAGCCCAGAACGGAGTTCTTCTTTCAGATGGCAAAAGACGTTAACAAACTGCTGCATGCCGATCTGGACGCCACTGAGCTCCTGACCCTGTTCTCCTACCTGATGGCTTTCCAGATCACCCAGTACATTTACCACCGTTCGCTGGTGCAGTCTGGCAAAACCGAGGACCTGCCCAAACTGCTGATTGACCTGCTGGAAAACAGCCGGGACAGCAGCCTGAGAAGGGCCTCTGCGGTGCAATTCAGGGAACAGGAAAGCCAGATCCGGGTGGCCGTGCAGCGTTACCTGCAGGAGGAAGTGCTTGCCCTTTTCCCTGGCGGAACCAGCCTGACCGACAACATTGCGGTCTTCATGGACCATCTGGAAGACCACTATCCGGTGCCCAAAAAAGAGCTCTCAAAACACCATGAAGCGCTCATGGTCCGTTTTGCCAGTGTTCCTGCACCCCACAGCATGGAAGTCCAGAGGGAGATCTTTCAGGAGAAACTCGAAGACCTGCTGATGAACGACTTCAACAAGAATTTCGAGGGCATTCACCGCAAGCTGGCCAAATACTGCGGTTTTGTGGCCCCTCTGGTGGGCAGCCCGCAGCGTTATGTGCTGCAAAACAACCTTTTAAAGACCCTGGTTTACGCCAACCTTGGCCCCGGTAAGGGCATGGAATTCACTGATTTTCTGGAAAAGCTGTACCAGAAATACGGTCTGGTGGTGGGTTTAAGGCAGGCCAGAGACTCGGGTCTTTTTGAACGCCACCGCCTGAACGCCGAGTATTACGAGCAGAACCAGAATGTGCTGCTGGAGAAACTCAAAAATGCAGGTCTGGCTTTTGAATACTCGGATGCCACCGCCATGGTGCAGGGAGGTCAGCCATGAACACCATCACCCGTGCCCTTGTGAAGTCCATTGAGCATCAGGTGGTTTCTGCCCAGAGCAAAGCCAGAGGGTTCATCAAGATCGAAGGGTTTGATGACAGCACCTATCTGGAGCTGTTGCAGGCCCTGTCAGAAAGGCGTTTTGTTCTTGGTGGAAAACATGTGCTGGTCAGAACCACCAGCCCTCTCCCTGGATTTGAACTTCACTCTGTCGAGGACCACCGCTCGGCCACCTGGTACCGCAACAACGTGCAGCCCGATCAGGTGCTCCTGCTGGTGATGAATGTGCCCACCTCGGATGCCCAGAGCCTGAAAAACATCTTCACCATTGACGAGGCGGCCCTGACCTCCAGCAAAAATGACACGGGCCTCAGGCAACTCTTTGAGGCGGCTTTCACGGACCATCAACTCAGCCCGGAAGACTGGACCTTGCTGACCCAGTTCCTGTCCCGTCTCGAAACCCTGCGCAAACCGCAACTCAGGGACCTGGCCCGTTTCCTCAGCGAAGTGAACCATGCTCTGGCACAAGATGCAGGCCTGACCCTGCAGAAAGCCATTGCCCGCGCTTTGCCCCACCTGGGCCTCTTTCGCTGTGAGGGACAACATGAGGTGATCGGGACCGCAAAACAGGATCGCCTCCTGAAAACCATCTTGCAGGTGGCCTCGCTGGGCTCCGAACTCATTGAACCCAGCAAACAGAAAGGTTACCTTGACCTGATCGAGCAAAACCGCATCCATTTTGAGGATGAAACCGCCAGTGGGGGCCTCAGTTCCGAGCAGAAAGCCGAAACCCTCAGGCGCTTTCTTGCAGAACCATTGCACGGATCAGATCTGCTTGCGGCCCTGCAACTGGACTGGGATGAGGTGCAATTTGTCCTTTCAAAACGGGCCAAAATCAACAAAAAGGATGTGCGGCAGGGTCTGGGCAGCCAGATCGAAATGACCCTCCGCGAGCGGGACATCCGCATTGAAGACCAGAGCGAAGCCCTCAGAAACCTCTTGCAGGACCTCTCCGAAGGCAAGGCCCCCCAGGTGGAGGACATCGAACAGGTGCTGGACGACCTTGCAGATGTGCTGGACAAAAAGACCCTCCAGATGCTGCGCAGGGAACGGGGGAGTCGCAAGCGGGAAGGCCGGGATTTTCCCATCGAGGTGGCCCGCTGTGCCATGGAGCTGCTTGACCCCTCGGATCGCAGCGACAGCCAGAACCTGACCCTCAAAATCTCTTTCAGGCCTGACAAGAGCAAAAAGGAAACCCCCAGACGGGCCATGCAGGCCTTTCGTGCCCTTTATGGCAGCATCACCGAGGCTTTTCCAACCATCGAATGGGATTTAAAAGCCCTGTGGGAGATCACTCCGGCCTGGAACGAGGAGCTTGATGGGGTAAACCCCGAGCCTGCCCGCTCTGAACTCCTCTTCAAGGTGGAAGCGAGGGGGCAGAGCATGGATCTGGTGTGGATTTATGAGCCAGAAGATGTGAATGCCACCATTCACCAGCAGCTTCTGCACATCGTAGAGCATCAGCAGTTGTTCATTCCTGCTTATGTGGTGTCCAGCACGTTGGGTGCTCAGGGCATTGATCTGGAACGCCCCCTGAACAGCCTGGGAAATTACGCCGCCACCGGCAAATCCATCGATGTGCCCTTTGTGCAGGAGGTGCTGACCCGCCAGTACGGACTGCAAAGCGCCGGGGCGGCAGACATTCAGAACGCCCTGATGAATGTGCTGGACCACTGGAAGGCTTTTGTGGGCCTGACCCTGCAGCACGGTCTGCAACGGGTTCATGTGTACAGGCTTCTGGAGGCTTACGAGACCCTGCTGAGCCTGTGCAACCTGTACCTTCCGGTTCACAAACTGGCTGCCCGTCCGGCGTTTGGACTGCTGGGTAGGGCCTGGATGGTGCACCTTGAAGGCAAAACCGGACAGCTGGTGATGCCCTTTTTGCACCCCCTGAAACTGCACTGGTGGGTGGAAAGAAACCACCAGCTTCACACCCTGATCTGGAAACTGCTGGACCCCAGCAAGCCCGTGGAGGCCGTGGATTTCAAAGGCATGCGGGACGATCTGGATCGACTGCTCTCCTCTGCAGGTTCACCTGCGGTGCTGGCAAGGATGCAGGAAGGCTCTCCGGTGTCCCATTATCTGCTGTCCGTGCAGGAACACATGGGCTACGAGCTTTATGCCCCCTTGCAGGGGATTCAGTCGGACCTGCAACCCCTGTCCCGCCGCACCGACACCCGCGCAGATGCCCGCATTGCCACCCGTTCCCTGATCAAGGTCATCGAAGATTACCTGGAAACCTACCCTTTTGTCAGAGATGGGATCGAGATTTATCTGCTGCAGTGCAGCAACGCAGCCCTTCCTGGCGTGCTTTCCGATGAACTGCTCAAACTCTCTGAAAAACGGCGCTGGAACCTGAAATTCAACCTGACTGTGCACACCCTGGACAATGGGGTTGCCCTGCATCAGGAAGTGAATGCCTGGATTCAGGAGCATCAGGAACAGGGGGCCGCCCTCCCAGGAAGTTACTTCCCGGCGGTGAACCTGCGGGTGGTGCAGGCCCCCTTGCTTGATCTCCTGCAAGACCTCAAGGAGACGGACCTTGCCATCCTGGCCGATGTGCTCTCCGAAAAAGGCCAGAAAATTGAAGACACCACAGATCAGGAAGCCAGCGAACTGCTGCCCCTGTCCGGGTATGTTTCCCAGTTCGCCAGCCAGCCCCTCCCTGTAAACAGGCAGGCGATGGACCGTCTGGTGCAGCTCACCCCCAATTGGAAAACCAGTTTGCTGCTGGACTTTTACCGCATGCAGGCCCTGGTTTACCACAAAGGTCGCAAACTTCACGGGGAGGGCCTGGATTTCCAGCTGCGCATCACCCTGGAAAACTGGGAGAAGGAACTCAGAGCCCTGCACAAACACTTCAACTGGGTGGTCTGCTATGACACCACCGTGGACCGTTACCTGCTGGAACAGAACTTTCCAGAGGCTGTGCAGGTGATCCGCTACTCACTGGGCCTGGGGCCTTTAAAGCAACACAAGATGACGGTGTCCTCTTCCAGAGAGGTGCGCGAAGTGGTGGTGCGCAGGCTGGGCAGCAATTTGGGGCACCAGTTGCTTACCGGTTTCCAGACCCCCATTCTCAAACAACTGGCAGAAGCCATGGTGGATTACGCCCGTGATGTGTCCGGCGACATCGTGCTGAGGGCAGCGGGTCCCGGAGCGTACCTGAACGAGATCATCGGACTGGTGACTGCCCGTTTTCGCATCGAGCAGGAACTCTCTGGTCTGCCCGACGACACCAGAATGCAGACCTGGCTGTACCTGGACGACTTCCGGCACTGGTTCAGGGACAAGATGCCAGATTTGCTGCACGTGAGGCTCCACCATGCTGGAGAGGGTCGGGTGAAACTTTCCATGCGTGTGGTGGAAACCAAATGCATCAGCACCGACCACTTCGACCGGGAGGCCAGAGACGCCGAAGTGCAGGTCACCCGTGGCACCGAACGCATCTTGCAGATCTTTAAACCCGGAAAAGTTCACCTGGACCATCCTTACTGGTACAACCAGCTTTATCAGGCCCTTGCTGGAAACATGGAGATCACCGGACGGGAACTGACCCTGTGGGAAGACTTCCAGGAAGCCCTCAGGAACGGACGTTTTGAACTGGACGTGCAGGGGCAGACCTGGATTTTCTGCCACAACGGCCCCGGAAACCCGAAGCTGGCCGAATTCAAAACCCTGAAACAGCAGTTTGAACCCGCACTGGCAAGCAAACTCGGGGTGACCTTCACCGCCCGACATTACAGCCGCACGGCGCTCAGGGAAGCCCTCAGGGAAATGGCGGCCAGCCGTCACATCGACATCGAAGCAGAAGTCTGGGAGAAGCTGGAACGAACCCCGGACCCTGAACCCGAAGTTGTCGTGCATGCAGATCTGGTGTCGCCTCCTGCACGGGTTGCTGTCCCGGATGCTGCACCTGCCCCATCTGTGCCTTTCAAAACCAGTGAAGCCACCGTGATGGTGATGCCGCCTCCAGAAACCAGCACCATCAGCAACATGCAGACGCATCAACTGGAGAAAGTTGAGGAGGCCCACACAACCGAAAACCCTGCCCATGCCAGACTGCAGGTGTGGCTGGAAGAACAGGCCCGCAAACTGCAACGCCTGCTCAGGGATTACAACCTCGGGGTCTACCCGGTGAACCCGAAAGATGCCGATGTGGGGGCGGCGATTGTGCGCTTCAAGGTGCGGTTGCGTCCGGGAGAGGACCTCGGGAAACTGCAGCGGCAGGCCAGCAACCTGCAGCGGGAAATGGCCCTGCCCTCGGTGCCCCTGATCGACAATGTGCCCTCCACGCATTTCATTGGCATTGACATTCCCAGGGCCGAGAAAGACACCATTCCCTTTCTGCCGCATCTGCAAAGCCTGAGTGCAGGACAGCCCGGAACCCTCCCGGTGGTGCTCGGACAGCGGCCCGATGGTCAGATGGTCATGGCAGACCTCGCCACCTTTCCGCATTTGCTGGTGGCGGGCGTGACCCGCTCTGGAAAGTCGGTTTTTCTGAGGAATCTGCTGGTGTGCCTGATCTCCAAAAACCCCCCTGAACATTTGCAGCTGCTGATCATTGACCCCAAACGCACCGACTTTGCCATGTTTGGCGGCTTGCCACACCTGCTGGATGGGCACCGGGTGATCACCGACCCCAGAGAGGCCCGCGAGCGCCTGCTGACCCTGATCCGCGAGGAAATGCCGCGCAGGCAGGACATCATCGGGGAGGCCGAGGTGTTTGACATCCAGGAATACAACCGCCTGAACCCTGAAAAGGCCCTTCCCATGCTGGTGGCGGTGATTGACGAGTACGCACAGTTGCTCAGCGTGATGCCCGACAAAGAACGCAAAGTCTTCGAGCAGGATCTGATGAGCCTCGCCCAGGTGGGACGCGCACTGGGGCTGCATCTGATTCTGGCCACCCAGCGTCCCAGCACCGATGTGGTGACCGGGGTCCTGAAAGCCAACCTGCCCACCCGCGTGGCCCTAAAAGTCACCAGCAACATCGACTCACGGGTGATTCTGGACCAGCCCGGAGCAGAGAACCTGGTGGGTTACGGAGACATGCTTTACATGGACGCTGCCGGAGACATTGTGCGCCTGCAGGCCCCCCTGATGTCCTCCATGGAACTGCGGCAGCACCTGGACCAGTACCGGGGTGAAAAATGAGCAGCTATCTGGACTTCAGTGCCTCCACGCCCTGTGACAGACGGGTGGTGGAAGCCATGTTGCCCCACTTTGCAGAGCAATTCGCCAACCCTGCCAGCACCCTCCACCTTCCGGGCAGACAGGCCAAAAAAACTGTGGATCAGGCCAGGGAACAGGTGGCAGAACTGCTGGGGTGCTATCCCGGCGAAATCATTTTCACCAGTGGGGCGAGCGAAAGCAACAACCTCGCCCTGCTGGGGGTGGCCCGAAAGCATGCCGGAAAACGCCGCAAGCTCCTCACCACAACCATTGAGCACAAGGCCATCCTCAATCTGGCTTCTCCGCTGTCCAGAGAAGGTTTTGAATTGATTCCACTTCCAGTCACCTCTGCTGGACGGCTGGATCTGGATGTGCTGGCTTCCCATCTCTCTGAAGATGTCCTGCTGGTGAGCGTGCAGGCCGCCAACAACGAAATCGGCACCTGTCAGGACATCCCAGAGATCACCGAAATGGCCCACGCCGTTGGGGCATACATGCACACCGACGCCACACAGTACATCGGACAACTGCCCCTGGATGTGATCGACTGGGATGTGGATTTGCTGTCCCTCAGTGGTCACAAGCTTTATGGACCCAAAGGGGTTGGAGCGCTTTTTGTGAGGGGAGGGGCTGCCGGAATCCCCCTGGAACCCCTGATTTATGGCGGTGGGCAGGAATGGAACCTCAGGGCAGGCACCACCAATGTGCCCGGAGTGGTGGGTCTGGGCAAAGCAGCAGAAATCACCCTGCAGGAAGGTCCACAGATCAGGCAGCACCTGCAAGCCCTCCGGTCCCAACTGCTGACTGCCCTCTCCAGCCTCCCAGAGATCAGGCTCAATGGAGACCAGCTGTGCACCCTTCCTGGCGTGCTCAGCCTGATGTTGCCGGATCAGGCAGAACTGGACAGCGAAATGCTGATCGCCCACCTGCCCGATTACGCCCTCAGCAACGGGTCGGCCTGCCGCACTGGAGCATTGGAGCCTTCTTACGTGATCCAGGCCCTGGGCCATTCGGTGCAGGAAGCCTACCGGGCCGTGCGCATCTCCCTGGGGCGCACCACTGCTTTTGCAGAGCTGGAGGGCCTGGTTCAGGCCTTGCAGAGGGAACTGAACAGCGCGAGTGCAGCCGCCAGATGACCTGCAAAACCTCACCTGCGAGGGTGGGTTGCAACCCCAGAGCGAAAAGGTGGAGGGAAGGCATGCCCAGATGGGCAGCCTGGTCAACAGTTAGACCGGGGGTTGGCATTCAGCAGAAGCAACCTGAAAGAGAACTTTCAGGTTGCTGTTTCAGAGGGGGGCACCGCATCCGGGCAGTGCATCTGGTGAGGACAGAAACGGCAATTGAAGGCACTGGGACGGGCTTCCAGTTTTCCGGAGCGCAAATCTTCCAGCATCACATCGATGTTTTGCAGGCCTTCTTGCAGTTCTGCAGCCCCAAAGGTGTGCAACTGGTTGTGCCTGAGGTACACCAGACTGGCCCTGGGGATCTTCAGGTGGTGGCTGTAGAGGGCCATCTGCGGCAGGTGGTGCTGCGGGTTTATGAAGGAATCGGTCTTGTAATCGATGATCCAGCTGTCCGTGAAAGCATCCACCACCCCCTCAAAGGTCATGCCTGCATAAGCAATGCTGTAGGCCTGCTCGCGGGTGAAATTCAGGTTTTTCAGTTCCTGGAAAGCCTCATGCCCCAGGCTGGACACCAGACGGTGCACCTCCTGGACCACTGCAGGATGCTCTCCCTTCAGGTGCTCCTGCAAATCTGGCAGCCCGACCCAGCCGTTTTCCAGCGCGGTGTGGACCAGCCCTCCGATGTTTTTGCCCCTCAGGATGCGCGGACCGGGGGCCTGACGGCTCCACTGCAGGCTCAATCCCTGAATGCCTCGCAGGTGCTGGTACTCAAAAGACCTGGGGCACTTCAGGTACACCCCCACCGAGGTGACGGGCAGGCTTTCAGGCAACAGGAAAGGCAAAGCTGCACCGGAGGGGGCATCCGCTGGGTCTGCACCTGCTTGCAAGGGCAAGATCGGATCCAGCAAGGGGATCTGCTGGGCTTCATAGGTGTAGATTTCATGGTCGGTGCCCGCGAGGGCCTCCATCAATTGCTGGTAGGGGGCTTCCTGTTTTCGGGTGAGGGGCAAACCCAGAATCAGCAGGTCCGCTGCCCGCGTGAAAGCCACGTATTTCACCCGCAGTTCTTCCAGGGCGCTGCGTTTGGTTTGCTCCTGGTGCAGGGTCAGGTAAGCTTCAGGCAAATCCAGGGTGTCATCAGGGTGTTTTAATGCCACCCCCAGTTCGCTGTCGATCAGCACCTGGTCTTTGAATTGAGGGCTGACATGCAGGCTGTCCAGCAGCACCACCACCGGGAATTCCAGCCCTTTGGATTTGTGGATGGTCATGAAACGCACGGCATCCTGAAAAGGGGGAACGGCTTCTGGAACTTCCATTCCGGCTTCGGTCAGGTTTTTCAGTGCTTGCGCGGCACTGAACACATCGGTGTGTCCCTGGAGGTACAGTTCGCGCAGCAGCCCTTTGAAACGGGACAGATTGAGCAGCCGCCTCTCGGCTTCGGGCAGGCAGGAAAGCACCAGTGGGTAACGGGTTTTTTCATGCAGCACTTCCAGCACTTCCACCGGGCTGCTGTCTTTTCTTCCGGCCAACACCTCCTGCAACAGTCTGGCAATGTCACGGTGTGCAGCGTCTTTTTGCAGGGTGTGCCACAGGCTTTCTTGCATGTTGCGGGTCAGCGCATACAGTTCAGGGTCGCTGAGCATGAAACAGGGGCTGCGCAAAAGGGTCGCCAGCGCAAGGTCATCGAAAGGACTGGCCAGAAACTGCAGGAACATCAGCTGGTCCTGCACTTCCGGGCGGTCAAACAGGTTCATCCCCGACTCGACCACATGGGGAATCCCGGCCTGTTTGAAGGCCTTCAGGTAAGTGCCCAGGTGGGTTCTGGCCCGGTACAGCACGGCGATGTCCTGATGCCGCACCGGGCGCAACGTGCCCTGCTGGCGGTCGTAAACCGGCACCTGCCTGCGGATCAAATCCTGAATGCGCAACACCATCAGGCGGCCCTCGGCTTCCCGCAAAGCGCCCATTTGCTCTCCTGCGATCACGTGCACTTCCACGCTGCCCAGGTCCGGGGTGGGCTTCTGGGGTCTGGCTGCCTGCAGGGACCGCATCGGAACGCTGTTTCTGTGGCCCTGCCCGTGAAACAGCACCTCAAAAACCCGGTTCACCACCTCCACCAGCTGGTGGTGGGTGCGGAAACTGATGTCGAGGTCCACCACGCTGCCCATCTGCTGGTTGTCCTGCGCCAGCGTCTGGATCAGGTTCACATCCGAGCCCCTGAAGCCATAAATCGATTGTTTCTCATCTCCCACCACGGTGTAGAGGGTGCGTTCCTCAATCAGGCCTTTCAGGATGGTCCACTGGGCCGGACTGGTGTCCTGAAATTCATCGATCAGGAGCACCTTCCAGCGCTGCTGGTAGTACTGCCTGACCTGGGGGTGCAAGATGGCCTGTCTCGCGTGGTATTCCAGGTCCGCAAAACCCATCACGTTGTCCCGCATGGAAAGGGCGTAGCGTTTCTGGAGGGTCTGTGCATAAGCCTGTTTCAATTGAAACAGTGCCCGGTGGTGCCAGAGGTCTTCTTCACGGATTCTGGCGTTCCAGAACACTTCCCTGAGCCACGCCACCGTTTCATGCACCAGCGTTTTGCCCCCTGTGCTCCAGCTGGGGGCCCTGCCTGCACTTTTGCTGTAAGGCATGCTGAAAAAGCGGTCATTGAAGGCCATGGCATCGGGCAACTCCAGCAGTTCCAGCAAGAGGGCGTAAGTGGGATAAAGCGGGTCTGCAAGGTCCTTGCAGGTCACCGCCCTGAGCAGGCTCAGTTTCGCTTTGCGGCAGGCTTCCTGCCCTTCCCACAGGGTTTGCAGTTGCTGCCTCTGGAGGTCTCGCAGTTCTTGTGGGGTGAGGTCCTGCACTTTTTCAAGGGCCAGTTCTGCAGTGAGCGGATCCCCCAGCAGGCGACGCAAAGCCTGCGACAGCAGGGAAAACGGCAAATCTGCATGGACGGAAGGCGGAAGCCCCTGCAAAACCTCCGGGAACACCTCCTCCAGCCAGTTCTGAAACGCCCCCTCATCCAGCACCTGCATGTTGAAGCTGGCCTCACTTTCCAGCGGTTGTTCCCTGGCAATGCGCCCACACAAACTGTGGATGGTGGAGATTTGCGCTTCTGGGAAGTCGTCCAGCACGTCTCCCCAGAGCATTTCGTTTTCGGAAACTTTCTTTTCCAGGTGGCTTTCCACCCGGCTGCGCAGCTCACGTGCAGCGGCTTCGGTGAAGGTCACGGCGCAGAGTTCTCTGGGTTTCAGGCCCTGTTCCAGCAAATAAATGATGCGTTCGGCCAGCACGTGGGTCTTGCCAGATCCTGCACCCGCCTGAATCACCACATTGCCCGGAGCGGTCACGGCAAGTTTCTGTCTGGGCGTGAGTTTTTCCTGGGTCATGCCTGCCTCGCCTTCACCCGGCACAGCGCTCCGTAATCGCAGAGTGTGCAGGTGCCTTCCCCTGGAGTGGGGGGAAACTCCCCCTGATCCACTGAAGTTGCCGTGTTTTCCAGAAAATCCAGCACCTCCTGCTGGTGGCTTTCCCAGCTGTAGCCCCGGTCTGCAGATGCTGGCCCTACGCTTCTCAGCAGGTGCTTTTCCCGGTTCAGGATGCTCAGGTAGCGGCCCAGCTGTCCATTCACCGCCATCAGGTACAGCGGCAATTGCACTTCCAGTTTGCTGCCGTCCGCTTTCCGCACTTCGCTGATGTATCCCCGGCTTTTGTAGTCCACCACGGTGGTTCCCTGTCCGGTCTGCTCGATGCGGTCCACAATCCCCCGGAAGGTGAATGGTCCATTCTGAAGGTGCAGGGTGTGTTCAATGTGGACTTCCAGTTGCTGGGGAACGCTGCCCTGAAACAGGAAAAAGGGGCTTTTCACAAAGTTTTGCAGGTTTTGCTGCAACTCCAGACGCTGAAAAGCCCAATGGGGCAGAGGAGGCAGTTCTCCAGTGTCCAGCAGGTTTTTTTCGGCCCGTTCAAATGCAGCGGGCAATTCAGCAAGCAGGGTTTCTGCATCTGGATGGGTGCCCACATGCGGACGCAGCAGTTCTTCCAGCACCTTGTGGTAAAACGTGCCCTGTGTGGAGCGCTGCAGGTTTTTTTCCACCTCCGGGAAAGGCAACAGCTTCAGGGCTTTCTCGGCCAGCCACTGGAAACGGCAATTCCCGAATTTCACCAGTTGCGAAGGGCTCCACACGTGGTTTTTCGGGACGGTCCAGTGCACCTGGCCGTGGTGGGGTGAGGTGTGCAGCTTTTGCCGAGACAGTTCCAGTTTTGCCCGCAACTGCACACTTTCCTCCACCCTGCCTTGCAGTCCAGCTTCCATTTCGGTGGCTGCAACAGCTTCCTGCAGTGCAGGAGCAGACTGGAAGTTTCTGCAAAGGGGAGAGGGGTCCAGCGCCCGGCCTTGCAGGTCAAAGAGGGGCCTGGAAAGGTGCAGCTTTGCAATGGCCGTATTCAGGCAGGCATGCAGGTAAGCCCTCTCGGTGTGCATGCGTTCTCCCTGCCGGACCAGCGCCACCCCGGAACGTTCCCAGCGTTCCCGGATGTGGTCGTCCAGCAGCACATCCGCCCCCGGCCTTTGCGGAAACAGGGTGTCGCTGAGGCCCAGCACGAACACCTGCTGGTACTTGCGGCCACTGAGGGCCAGCGGGCTGGCGATGCGCACCCCACGCTGGGAATACACGGTGGGCACCCCCACATCCATGAAGTCTTCCAGCAGTTCCAGACGCAATTCTTCCAGGGTCAGCTTTTCCAGCATGGACAGCGACTGCAGGATGTCCAGCACCCGTGAAACCGCCATGGCGGTCTGGTGGGTGCCGCGCACCGTGTGACCCAGGCCCAGAAAAGCCAGCGCTTCGCGGATGAGGTCCCCATAACTTGCTCCGCTGGCCTGTGCAGGAAGGAGCAGCACCCGTGCATCCTCCCCCAGTTTCCAGTCTTGCAGCCGCTGGGGAGGCACCTTCAGGGACTTGCGTTTCAGGTTGATTTCGTCGGCAAAACGGCTGAGCGGATGCTGCAACACCTCCAGGGCCGCATGGTGTTCCCAGTGCTTCTGGTTCGCGCGAATCAGGGACAGCACCAGTCTGGCCGGATGGGTGTACGAGAGGGGCAGCATCTGGCCGCACAGGATGGGCAACTGTAGGCGTCTGCTGGCCTCCCGCACCAGCGGGAGGTAGGTGTCCTGGTCCCGCACCACCACCACCACGTCCTCAGGAAGCACCCCTCGCAGCAACAGCTGGTGAACGTGCCCAAAGACCTGCTGCACTTCTGTTTCCGGGCTGGACAGGGCGGTGTGGGTGATGCCCTCCGGGACAGGTCCCTGGCCCTCCAGCAGGTGATGCACAGCCTGCGTTCCCACCGTCTGGCGGCTGGAATTTGCGGCCTGTTTGACCTTCCAGCCCAGGCGTTCCAGTTCATGTTGCGAAGCGCTGGCCTTGCGCAAAACGCGGTGCTTCTCGCTGGTGAGGGTGATCACACTGCCTGCGGCACACACCCGGTTCAGCAGTTCCAGCTGGGCACGGTCAAAATAGGGGTATCCATACACCAGAAACGCTGCAGGTTCAGCAGGACAGGACAGGGCAAAGAACTCCACTGCAGCAGGATCGGCCAGCAGGTGGGCCTTCAGGTGCGTCAGGTAGGCCTGATAACAGTGGGCCACATCCTGCTCTCTGGCGGTGCGGGCCACCAGCAGGGGTTTTTCGGGCGGAATGGCGGCGTGCATCAGTTCCGAAAAGATGCTGGAAAGCTGCCTGAGGGTGGGGCGGTTGAAAGGCAAGTACTTCAGGGGGATGTTTTCCAGCACCTGCTGCAGCACTTTGCGCCGTTCAAATTCGGACATGACCCGGATGCCCTGCCCGGCCAGCATGCGTTGTGAGAGCTGCTTGAGGGTGGTGGTGCGCAGCCCTGCTGCGGCCTCTTTGCGCACAAAACGCATGGACAGCAGGTTGGTGGCAATCACCGTGGGAAAGTCAGCATGGTGGTTCCGCACGAAATCTGCAAGGGCGGTGATGTCCCGGTGGATCAGCAAGGTGCGCTCAGGCATGCTTCCAGTGTAAAGCCGGGGTGCGACAGGAGAAGGACAGGGTTGCAGAACAGGTCAACCCCAGAATTGCGGATGGGGGGTGCCAAAAGGTGCGTGAAACCCATCTTGCACAAAAAGAAAATTCCAGATGATGGATCTGGGAAAGTTTCTCCTGACACGGCAACTGTCAGCAGCCCATCTGGAGTGGCCTCAGAACAAAGCCCGCGCAGGATCCCACAGGCGGTTGAGTTCGTAAATGCCCACCAGGATGTGCAGAACCAGTTTTGCTGCAATGCCAGTCAGAAGCCCCACCAGGGTGCCCCAGGCACTGCGCAACGCCTGATCCACGGGTTTTTTCTCCAGGTACATCTCCACCAGAAAAGCGCCACCCAGCGGTCCCACAATCAGACCCATGGGGAGCACCAGGCCCACAATGCTGCCCCAGAAGGCACCCCAGGCGGCCCGTTTGCTGCCTCCATACTTGCGGGTGCCCCAGATGGAGGTGAGGTTGTCCACCAGACCAATCGCAATGCTCACGGTTCCCAGACCCAGCAGAAACCAGAAATCCGAGAATTGAAAGCCGTCTATGAAGGTGGCGACCACAGAGCCCACAAAAATCAGCAGGGTTGCCGGGACCACGGGAATGAAGGTGCCCACCACCCCCACCAGCCAGATCAACAGAAAAACCAGAAAAGCCAGCGTCATCTTGTTCTGGGAGTACGTGAATTTCGGGTCAAAGTTCCAGCAGGGGAGCGTTTGCAGGGTCTGGGGGCTTCACTGCATCCTGGGATCGTGTGTGGGATCGCTGTAACGCGGAGGGCAACCTTTGCCCTTTGCCTGCGGACGCAACTCAAAATGCCAGGGTTCATTGTTGTAGATCTGGCACAGCCCGTATCTGGCCCCCTCCCTGGACAGCCAGGTTGTGGCTGCAGCAGGTCCGAGATCCACGGCGTTTCCAGACACGTGTGGAGAGGTGGTTGCAGTGGCCACCCAGCGGGCCGCTTCCCTTTCCGAGCCGTACCTGGAGACAGCCTCCTCAAGCAGCGCATTCTGGTATTTGCGGGACCGCCAGCCGCTGTTGACGAAGAACACAAGACCTTCCTTCCCTGCAGCAGTGGCAGCACGGCGCAGGGCCAGCAGGAGGTCCGGTTTGAGTTTTTTCACGGCGGGATGCCGGTCATCGAAAACCGTGGTGCCTTCAGGGACGACCCCATCTGCCTCACCAGCAACAGGTGCTGGACTGGACCACACAGGAACCCCCTGTGGTCTGCCGGAGGGTGTGGCTGCCACGGGCAGGTCAGGCTGGACCCCCACAGGTCCCACACTGAATGCGACCAGGGCAGCGAGAATGGCTGGCTGAATGCGCTGGACAGCAGTCCAGCCTGAGGTGCTGTAAGTCATGCCTTCATTGAACGCAATGGGCTGTTGCCTGCCCGTATGGGGTTTTGCATATGCTGACGATATGTCGCGGCTGCTAATCTGAAAGGCATGCGAGTGCTGATCGTGGAGGATGAAGCTGACCTGGCAGCCGCCATCCAGCATGGCCTACGCCTGGAAGCCATGGCTGCCGACATTGCCGGAGAGGGTCACACCGCCCTGGAACTGCTGAACATCAACAGCTACGACATTGCCATACTGGACCGCGACATTCCCGGACCTTCCGGGGACGAGGTGGCAAGGCGCATTGTTGCGTCAGGCAGTGGCATGCCCATCCTGATGCTCACCGCAGCCAGTCGGCTGGACGACAAGGCTTCCGGGTTTGAACTTGGCGCAGACGATTACCTCACCAAGCCTTTTGAGCTGCAAGAACTGGTGCTGCGGCTCAGGGCCCTGGACCGCAGGCGTGCCCACAGCAGGCCCCCGGTGCTGGAACTGCTGGGACTGCGTCTGGACCCGTTCCGCCGGGAAGTTTACCGGGAGGGCCGTTATGTCGCCCTGACCCGCAAGCAGTTCGCGGTGCTGGAAATTCTGGTGGCTGCGGAAGGCGGGGTGGTCCGTTCCGAAGACCTGCTGCACCAGGCCTGGGATGAGAACGCTGACCCTTTCACCAATGCCGTGCGGATCACGGTTTCTGCCCTGCGCAAACGGCTCGGTGAACCCTGGCTGATTTCCACGGTGCCCGGGGTGGGTTACCGCATGGGCACTTCCCCGGAACCAGTACCTGCGGAGCTGGAGGGTGAATAGAAAAAGGGGCCTGAGCGTTCGCCTCAAACTCACCCTCAGTTATGCGGGGTTTTTGATGCTGGCGGGGGCATTGCTGCTGGCCATCGTGTGGGTGTTTCTGCTGCGCTACGTTCCGGAGAAGACCTACATCCAGCCCTGGCAACCTGACCTTTTGGAAAAAGACGGTCGGATTCGTCCTGGACTTCCGTTCATCCCCAACCGTTCGGATCTGGCGCGGGCTTTTCTGCCGAAAGCCTACGCGGTGCTGGGGTTCCTGCTCTTTTTCGGGGTGCTGGGTGGGTGGTTTCTTGCCGGGCGCATGCTGGCCCCCCTGACCCTGATCACCCAGGCCACCCGCCGGGCTGCCACGGGTGCCCTCTCCCACCGCATCCGGCTGGAAGGCCCAGCAGATGAGTTCCGGGAGCTTGCCGACAGTTTTGATGCCATGCTTGCACAACTCGAGGCACACGTTGCCGAGCAGCAGAGGTTTGCTGCCAATGCCTCCCACGAACTGCGCACCCCTCTGGCCATCATGCAGACCCTGCTGGAAGTGGCCCGCAAGAATCCACAGCTTGATCCCCTTGATCTGGTGGAGCGCCTGCAAACCGTCAATGCCCGTGCCATTCGCCTCACAGAAGCCCTGTTGCTGCTCAGCCGTGCCGATCAGCGGTCTTTCCACCGGGAGCACGTTGACCTGTCCCTCCTTGCAGAAGAAGCCAACGAAACGCTCCTTCCCCTCGCAGAAAAACGCGGGGTCACCCTGGAGACCTCGGGCGACATGGCGTTCACCACCGGTTCACCTGCCCGGCTCTTGCAACTGGTCATGAACCTCATGCACAACGCCATTGTCCACAACCTGCCCGAAGGCACCGTGTGGGTCACCACCGGCGTTGATGCGGCTGGGGTGAGGATTGTTGTTGAGAACACCGGCGAGGTGCTTGCTGCAGAACGGGTGTCGATGCTTTCAGAGCCTTTTTTGCGCGGAAATGAACGGGTGGCCAGCGACCATGCTGGGGTCGGTCTGGGTCTGGCCATCGCAGGGAGTATCACGCGGGCACACGATGGAAAGCTCAGCCTTGCTCCCAGAAGGGAAGGCGGGCTCTGCGTCACGGTGCAGCTTCCCGCCTCTCCATCCCATCTGGTCACATGATCCGAGAAAGACGGGTTTAAACCCTGGTCAGGGCTTCTGCTGCCGGACGCCAGTCCAGGGCAGGTGCGATGTGCCGGGCAATGGTTTGCAGCATGCGGCTGTTGTATTCCACCCCGAGCTGGTTGGGCACGGTCAAAAGCAGGGTGTCTGCGGCTTGCACTGCAGGATCCTGACGCAACTCTTCAGCGATGCGGTCGGGTTCGCCGCTGTAGCTGCGTCCGAAACGGGAACGTGACCCATCGAGGATGCCCACCTGGTCCCGGTTGCTGTCCTGTCCGAACAGGGCACGGTCAAAGTCACTGGTGATGGGCAGCACGCTGCGGCTCACCGACACGCGCGGCTCTCCAGCGTGTCCGGCTTTCTTCCAGGCCTGCCGGAACAGTGCGATCTGCTCGGCCTGCAGTTCCCCGAAAGGCACCCCGGTGTCCTCGGTGAGCAGGGTGGAGCTCATCAGGTGCATGCCCTGCTCGCCCACCCAGGTGGCGGTGTCACGGGTGCCTGCGCCCCACCAGATGCGGTTTGCAAGCCCTGGAGCCTGGGGCTGGACGGTCAGCAGGCCTGCAGAGGGACGGTTTCCAGCATCTGCAGGAACCACCCCTGCCCCCTGAATGGCAGCCCTGAATTGCTCGGTTTTCTCGCGGGCCAGATCTGCAATGGTTTTTCCGTCCTGGGCATGGTACCCGAAGGCTTCATAGCCGTGGTAGGCCGGTTCGGGGGAACCCCTGCTCAGTCCGAGTTGCAATCTGCCGCCGCTGATCAGGTCAGCAATGGCGGCTTCTTCGGCCATGGCAAGGGGGTTCTCGTAGCACATGTCGATCACGGCCGTTCCCAGTTCGATGCGTCTGGTGCGGGCGGCCATTGCAGACAGCAGGGGGAAGGGCGCAGAGAGGTTTTTGCCAAAGTGGTGGACCCGCAAAAAGGCTCCATCCAGTCCAATGCGTTCTGCTTCTGCGGCCAGTTCGATGGTTTGCAGCAATGCGTCCTGTGCTGTGGGGGTGTGGGATCCACGGGCGGCCTGCCAGTGACCGAAGGTCAGGAAGCCGATTTTTCTGGGATGAGGGGTCATGGGTCTCCTTGGAGGAAAGACGATGGATTCGGGAAAAATCCTTTCCTCAATATGAAAAGTATAGCACATTTCGCTATAAAAAACATAGTGAAGTCTGAAGGAGTGGTGTGAAAGGGGCGGGGAATCCAATCTCCACAACATCATGCTTTCTTTGACAGCACAACAACATAAAATGCAAAGAACAACCTGCAGACCCCACAGCCCTTCCCAAAACATCAAAGCTGCAAAAATGAACTTTCTGTCCCCCTTCTTCCGTATCCCCTGTAAAGACTGCTCACCCCTTCGGAGGACCCATGAACCCAGATGACCCCCAGGACAATCCCCAGGACAATCCATCCAATCCATCCAGCAAACTCAAGACCCGCCGTGAAATCCTCAGACAGGGGGTGCTGACCACCGTTGGAGCCCTGGGACTGGCCACAGGTCTGGAACTGCTGACCCGCCGACCCGGAATGGCCGCCGCCGCCGCTCTGGCGGCCCCCAGCAAAAAAATCTATCAGGGCCCTTACGACACCAGCGAACCCATGAGCGCCCTGGAAGACATCACCGGGTACAACAACTACTACGAGTTTGGCGTTGAGAAATCCGATCCGGCCCGCAATGCCGGGAAGCTCAAAACCCGCCCCTGGTCGGTGGTGATTGACGGCATGGTCAAAAAACCCCAGACCGTGGACATCGACACCCTGCAAAGCTGGTTTCCGCTGGAAGACCGGCTGTACCGCATGCGCTGTGTGGAAGGCTGGAGTCTGGTCATTCCCTGGATGGGCTTTCCGCTGGCGGCGCTGCTGAGGCGCATTGAACCCACCTCCAAAGCCCGTTACGTGAAATTCACTGCGCTGGCTGACCCCAAACAGATGCCCGGGGTCAAGGCAGGTGTTCTGGACTGGCCTTACGTGGAGGGCCTCAGGCTCGATGAAGCCATGCACCCCCTCACCCTGCTGGCTGTGGGTCTGGAAGGCAAAATCCTGCCCAACCAGAACGGTGCCCCCCTCAGGCTGGTGGTGCCCTGGAAGTACGGGTTCAAGAACATCAAGGCCATCACCCGCATCACCCTCACCGACAAGCAACCCACCACCACCTGGAGTTTGATTGCCCCCGATGAGTACGGCTTTTATGCCAACGTCAACCCCAAAGTGGACCATCCGCGCTGGAGCCAGGCCACCGAGCGCCGCATTGGAGAACTGGCCCGCAGGCCCACCCTGCCCTTCAATGGCTACGCCGAGGAGGTCGCCCACCTGTACAAAGGCATGGACCTCAGGAGGTATTTCTGAGTTCATCTGCCCGGCAGAAAGTGCAGGGCAAAGCTGCTGGCAAAATGCCTGCCCGCACGGCCTGGGTGTCTTACGCAGCCACCCTTGGTGCCCTGCTGCCTTTGCCTGTGCTGTTTTACGACTTCTGGACCGGGCAACTGGGCGCAAACCCCCTGCAGCGTGCCGAGCAGCAAACCGGCCTGCTGGCCCTGGTTTTGCTGCTGCTCTCGCTGGCCTGCACCCCCTTGAGGTTGCTGGCCTCCCGGCTGGGCACCCGCTTGCTGTGGCCTGCAAGGGTGCGCAAAACCCTCGGGCTCACTGGAGCGCTGTATGCCCTGGTTCACCTGGGGATTTACCTGCTGGACCGGGGTCCGGGACTGCTGGACTTCCTGCAAGACGCCCTGAAACGTCCGTACATCACCGTGGGTCTCACCGCCCTGCTGCTGCTCATTCCCCTGGTGCTGACCAGCCGCAAAGACAGCGTGCGAAAAATGGGGTTTGTGCGCTGGCAGGCCCTGCACCGCCTGACTTATCTGGTGGGGGCGCTGGGGGTGCTGCACTTCTGGTGGTCCGTAAAAAAAGACCACACCGAATCCCTGATGGCTGCGGGCGTGCTGCTGGTGCTGTTCGCCCTGCGGTTTTTGAAGAAGACCCCCCAGTTGAAGAAGCAGCAGGAGGAGAAAAAATTTCTTTGATCCAGCCTGTTTCCGGTGTGCATGGCATGTTTGATCCTCAAGATGGACCCCTGGTACAGGGGTCTTTTGATTTGCAAGGACTGGAACCTGTCTAACCCAGAGGTCCCCTTTCGCCGGGCATCCGGGAAACTTTCTGAATCCCTGATCCGTAACAACAAGGCAAGTGGAATCCCATCCCCGATCTTGCTGAGTCCTGCACATTCTGCCTGCTCCAGAGGTGCCCCATGCTGATTCATTCAACGGAGGGCATCTGGAGTTGATACGCCTGATGTTCACCCAGGTTGTGCTTCTGTCCATGGCGGACATGACACAATGAAACATTCTTTTCCCGGAGGCCCCATGAAACGCATTTTGACCCTTACCCTTTCTGTTCTGCTGCTGGGCTTTGCGGGGGCCAGCAACCGGGCGCTGATGGTCAACATCAGTGCTTACCAGGATCCCACACTTGACCTTCCGGGAAACGCACACAACGTCCCCCTGGTCACCAGCCTTTCCCAGGCGCTGGGCTTTCAGCCTGCTGACCTGCAGGTTCTGCAAAATGGGCAAGCCACCCGGGAAGGCGTGCTGAACCTGTTGCAGGACTGGACAAAGCAGGTTCAGTTGCAGGATCAGGTGCTGGTGTACCTGTCGGGTCGGGGCACCCGGTTGCCTGTGACAGGTGAGGGGGGCGTGCAGCTCTGCCAGGACGTTCTGGTGCTGCCCGACCAGCAAACCCTGCCCATCCAGGAAGTCCGCAGGGTGTTGCAGCAGATGCCTGCCGGGAAAGTGATGCTGGTGCTGGACACCGCTTTTGGGGATCCCCTCAGGCGGGCCGTGGGGATCCTCTCCATGGCAGATGAGCAGCCCCGCAGTCAATTCAAACCCCCCCTGCCCGGTCAGCCCACCTGCAAGGCTGCTGAAACCTCCAGTCCGTCCCCGGTGGCTGATCCAGTGGCTTACCTTGAACTTGGCGCTGCTTCCCCTCAGCAAACCAGCTGGAGCACGGCCCATGGAGGGCTGTTCAGCCGCAGCCTCACAGAGGTGGTTCTGCAAAATCCCCAGATCACTTTTGAGGACCTGCAACCCAGGGTGAACAACCTGATGCAGCGCTTCACCGAACAGTACGGTCTTCCGGCCCAGAACCCCATGCTGGTTTTGCCTGCTGCCTGGCAGAACCAGAGCGTTCGACAGCCTCGCTTGCTGACCCGCACGCCCATGCTGCAGCGCACCCTGAAGGGACACCCGGATGAGGTGTATGCGGTGGCCTTCAGCCCCGATGGAAAGATCCTGGCTTACACCGTGGACCGTTACCTTTTTCTGGCCGAGTCTGGCACTGGAAAGGTCCTGCGGGTGCTGGCAGGACACAGCGAAGAAGTGGATGCGGTGGCGTTCAGCCCAGATGGAAAACAGGTCCTGACGGGGAGCAGCGACAGAACCGCCCAGTTGTGGGACGTGCAAACAGGAACCCACCTGAAAACCTTTACCGGGCACCGTCTGGCGGTGGAAGCGGTGGCGTTCAGCCCAGATGGAAAACAGGTCCTGACGGGGAGCAGCGACAGAACCGCCCAGTTGTGGGACGCGCAAACAGGAACCAGCCTGAAGACCTTCGGGGGGCACGACAGTCGGGTCTTTTCTGTGGTGTTCAGTCCAGATGGAAAACAGGTGCTGACCACCAGTGACCATGTGGCCCATTTGTGGAATGCTGGAACAGGTGCACCCCTGAAAACCTTCATCGGACACACTGATTTTGTTTTTGCAGCAGTGTTCAGCCCGGATGGCAAACAGGTGCTGACCGGAAGCCGGGACAGCACCGCCCGCCTGTGGGATGCTGCCACGGGAGCAGCCCTCAAGACTTTTGCGGGCCACACGGGTGTTGTTTATTCGGTGGGCTTCAGTCCAGACGGCAAGCAGGTGCTAACCGCCGGTGAAGACCACACGGTTCAACTCTGGGACGCTGTTACAGGTGCAGCCCTCAGGGTTTTTGCAGGACACACGGGTGCCGTTTATTCGGCGGCGTTCAGTCCCGATGGAAAACAGGTGCTGACCGGCAGTGAAGACACCACTGCACAGCTGTGGAACGCTGACACTGGCACTTCCGTCAACACCCTGCTGGGACACAAATCTGCAGTGAATGCCCTGGGTCTGGGTCCAGATGGCAGGCAGCTCATCACTGCAAGTGGCCTGACCGCGCTGGTGTGGAACACCGGCACCAGCACCCCCTTCAAAACCCTCAGTGGGCACGCAGGGACGGTGTCCTGGGTGGGATTCAGTCCAGATGGGAAACAGGTGCTCACCGCAGGAGATTACACGCTGCGCCTGTGGGATGCCCAGAGTGGAGCAGCCCTCAAGACTTTTGCAGGCCATTCAGATTTGATTTCGGCTGCGACCTTCAGCCCGGATGGCAAATTCCTGCTCTCTGGCAGCAAGGACACCACCGCCCGCCTGTGGAGCGTCAACACCAGAGAAACCCTGAAAATCTTCGCGGGCCACAAACAGCCCATCACCTCGGTGGCCTTCAGTCCGGATGGGAAGCAGGTGCTCACCGGCAGTGAGGACAGCACTGCCCGTTTGTGGAGCGTAGGCACCGGAGAAACCCTGAAAATCTTCTCTGGCCACACCCGACCTGTGCGGGTGGTGGCCTTCAGTCCCGATGGAAAACAGGTGCTGACCGGCAGCGAAGACAGAACCCTGCGCATCTGGAATGCCCAGACTGGACAGCAGATGGCAGCTTACGGGGTCAGCAGCCCCCATTTCAGGATGGGCAAAAACGGCACGGTGCTGGCCCATCAGGATTGCATGTCCTTGCAGCACATCCAGCCCTCCACCGGAACGGTTTTGAATGAATTCCCTCTGGGAGACCGTTGCTTTGGCAACTTCGTGGTCTCAGACGATGGCCGTACACTCATCACAGACAGCGGACAGATCCAGGATGCCAGCACCCTCAGTGTTTTTGGTTTTGCAGATCCCACACAGGGTTTCTTCCAGGACAGTGCCCAGGCCACCCTTTCCGCTCCACAGCAACCTGCAGATCCCATCCTGAACACCCAGGCAACAGCCCCCACAAAAGGGCTGGAGAAACGGGTGGCCCTGGTGATTGGAAACGCAAACTACCAGAATGCCTCCTTACTGGAAAACCCTCTGCGGGACGCCAAACTGATTGCACAACAGTTGAAACAGGCAGGATTTGAAGTGCTGCTGGCCAGCAACGTCACCAAGAACAGCTTCGATCAGGTGATCCGGCAGTTCCGACAGGCCCTCTCCGATGCAGATGTGGGACTGCTGTATTATTCCGGGCATGGCCTGCAGGTTTCTGGAGTGAACCGCATGGTTCCGGTGGATGCCCAGTTGAAAGCGCTGCAGGATGTGGATTTTGAAACCGTGACGGTGGATTTTGTGCTGGACCAGATGGACCAGGAGTATGTGCGCACCAAACTCATCATCCTGGATGCCTGCCGCACCAACCCTTTTCTCAAGAACACCAGAGACCTCAAAAACGACGGTCTGGCTGCCATGAAAGCCTCCAGGGGAACTTTGATTGCTTTTGCCACAGCGCCAGGCATGCCTGCTGCAGATGGCTCGGGCCTGAACAGCCCTTATGCCAGAGCCCTGGGCAAACACCTGCTGACCCCCGGATTGACGGTGGAGCAGGTGTTCAAACGGGTGCGTCAGGATGTGCTGACCGAAACCGCAGGGGAGCAGGAACCCTGGGAAAATTCCTCTTTGCTGACCGATCTGTATTTTGTGCCGTAGCTTGCCGGGTTGGTCTGGAAACCCTGATTCTGGCTCAGCCAGAATCAGGGTTTCCATTGCTGGTTTTGCAGCACCTGCAGCGTGAAGGCATCCGCCGGGAAAAAGGTTTCCAGGGTCAACTCCGAGAGGGTCACTTCCACTGCCGTTCCAAACACTGTGGTGGTGCTGATGAAAGACAGGGTGCCTTCAGGGGTGCGCAGTTTGAGGGGCACGGCCAGATCAGAGAAAGGGGCCAGTTCTCGGGTGCGGGCAGGTGCAGGGTAAGACTGCAGTTCGGTCAGAAGCTGGATCAGTGCAGCATCTGCGGTCAGCACCACCTGACGTTTCAGGCGTTCCAGCAGGTGTTCCCTCCAGGCAGAGAGGTTTTCGATGCGAGGAGCCAGACCTTCAGGATGCAAAGCCAGACGCAACACATTCACGGGAGGGTGCAGCAGATCTGCGGGCAAACCTTCCAGCAAGGCAGGAATCGCCCGGTTCATGGCCTGCAGGTTCCAGTGCCGGTCCACCAGCAGGGCTGGGTAAGGCTCATGTCCCTGCAAGATCAAATCCAGGGCTTTTCTGGCCGCCTGCAGCGCAGGATCGTGCAGGGGGCGTTCAGGGAACACCGGAGCGTAACCTGCTGCGGTCAAAAGCAAATTCTGCTCCCTGAGCGGAACATTCAGGTGGGTGGCGAGGTTCAGGACCATCTCGCGGCTTGGCTGGGAGCGCCCGGTTTCCAGAAAGCTCAGGTGCCGGGTCGAAATGTCTGCTTCCAGGGCCAGATCCATCTGGCTGAGCCTGCGCCGTTGCCGCCACGCCCGCAACAAAGAACCCACCTGCTGCGTTGTCCCCCTGCTTTGCGTCATGCTTCCATGGTACCTTGCAGAAGTCATGCAGGCCATGACCTCTGAGGTCATCGATTCTGGGCAGGGGAGGGGCTATCCTTGCCTCAGGTGACCGGGAAGCAACCAGAACGGTCCACCGAAGGAGCCCCCATGAATGTCCAGACCCTGATTGAACAGTACATCGCTGCATGGAACGAAACCAACGCAATCCAGCGCCAGGAGCTGATCCAGCGCTCCTTCAGCCCGGATGCGCATTATGTGGACCCCCTGATGCAGGGGCAGGGCAGAACAGGCATCGACCAGATGATCTCGGGGCTGCAACAGAAATACCCGGGATTCCAGTTCACCCTGCTCGGAACGGTGGATGCCCACCAGGACCGCGCCCGTTTTCGCTGGGGCATGGGGCCTGCAGGGCAGGAAGTGGTGGTGGAAGGCACGGATTTTGTGGTGCTCACCCCTGACGGCCTGCTGCAGTCTGTGACTGGATTTCTGGACCGCGTTCCTGCTCAGGTGGCGTCCTGAGCCTGCAAAGCGACGCTGGAAGAAGCTTTTTCTGCGTTCCCGCAGCCCTCCGTGCCTGAAGCCCACCTCAACTGCGCCACCAGGGGAGTCCCGTCCCCTGGTGTTTTGCTGTTCAGGAGGCCGGGCCTGCCAGTTGCTGGCAGAAGGGCTCCACCACCATGTGCTGGAAGGTCTCCAGGACCTGGCGGTCTTGTGGCGGACTGAAGCTGAGGGCAAAGCGCACGGTGGCCGTGATGAGTTGCATCAACACCAGAGCAGGCATGGAGCGGTCAGCTGCTGGCTGTCCAGGGTAAAGCCGCTCCAGAACAGCGCAAAGCATGGCAGCATGCACTTCGATGTCCTGGGTGTCAAGTTGCTGCAGCACCTTGTCGGCCTGGGTGGCCCCCCAGATGTCGCGCAGGGCCGGTTCGGCGAGGTACATCTGGTGGTAGCCCTCGGTGATGCGCCTGAGGGCATTGGGCAGATCTTCAGGGTGTTTTACCTGAGAGAGTTCCTGTTGGCTGCACTGCTGGCCTTCTGCAATGAAGCGTTCTGCCAGGGCCTGAATCACGCTGGATTTGTCTGGAAAGTACTGGTAGAGCGATCCAATGGGGATGCCTGCTTTCTGGGCGACCTCGGCCATGCGCAACAGGTCGCTGCCATGGGCGGCAATCAATTCGCTGCTGGCCTGCAAGATGCGTTCCTGGCGTTCCCTGCTGCGCTGTTGTGTGGGGGTGCGGGCGGTGCGTTGGGTCATGGTGGCTCCTTGACTTTCAGAATATGAGGAATTATCATGTTTTGCAAGGTGAGCAACCCTCACATTTGGAGGAGCCATGTCAAAGTTCCAGAACATCCCTTGTCAAATGTCATTTCACACAGCCCTCAATGGTCCTGCCCAGCAGCTTTCCCGGTGCAGCCAGACCGTCCCAACCAAAACCAGCCACCGGAGCCCCACATGAACTGGGGACCCGTGCTGGTGGCCCTGGCAGTGAGCATTGCTGCCGTGGGCGGAGTGTTTCTGGCCTTCTCTGCTGTGGTGATGCCTGCCCTGGCCCACCTGCCTGCAGTGGAAGCCGTCAAAGCGATGCAACAGATCAACCTCACCGTGCTCAGATCGGTGTTCCTGGGTTTGCTGATGGGAACCGCCTTCATTGCCCTGCTGCTGGTCTTTTTTTGCTGGAAGGTTCCCCTGGTGCTGGGCAGTGCGGTGCTGTACCTGCTGGGCATGTTTCTGGTCACGGTGCTGCTGAATGTGCCGCTCAATGAGCAACTGGCCACCTTGAAGGCAGGAAGCGCCGACCTGCCCACCCAGTGGCAGCATTACCTGCTGAACTGGAACAGGTGGAATCATGTGCGCACCGTGGCATCGCTGGTGTCCAGCCTGGGATTCTTTATGGGGGCCAGAAGCCTGGCATGAAACCTGACTTCCATCTCAAGGGGTGAAATGCCGGGACAACCAGTGCAAGGCGACTTGCAGAACCTCCAGAATCTGGGAGTGGTGCGTCTCGGTCTGCCCTCGGAACAGATTGAGCGTGGGGATGGTGAGGGATTTGAGGCTGTGGTCTGCATCCTGCCAGTTCCAGGCGATCTCGTGCACCCCGCCCCTGTCGTTCGGAGCAAGGTGTGCCAGACGCACCGCAAACTCCAGGGGACACAATGGCACGAAGACATCCTGAAAATCAAAACCAAGGGTGGACACGCTGTTCTCCTGAGGGGATCCATGACATCCAGTGGGATGCTCTGATTCTGGCAAATGGCAAGCAGAACCGCAAAAATCCTGCAAAAAGGTTGCAGACCCTGCATCAGCCCTTCAGCATTGTAGGAAAATGAAGCGGTCATCTTTTCAGGGGTGCTCAGTGTGGGGGGTGCGCACGGTTTGACCCATCAGGTGCAGGTTTCAGGAGAACAGGTGTCTGTGAGGGTGCCTTCATGGAGGCCGTGTGTGCTGGTGTTGCAGGTCGCAACCTGAATGGAAATTTTCAAACCAGAGCTGGTTTGATGCCGGATGGGGTGGCTGGAAACCCTGGGGGTTTGCAGTTCTGTGCAGGTGTGAGGGTGTTGTCAGACGGCAACTGCTAAGGTGGACCATGACCACGGCCAGAGCAAATCAAAGGCGGCACCTGATGTGCAGGAGGACAGGGTGAACTCCACTGACCTCATCCAACATGTGTGGAACATGCCCATGGAGGCTGCGCACCTGGTCATGGCCGAATCGGAGATGGTGTGGCTGTTTGGACCTCGCATGTCTGGCTGGAGCAAACCCCATGTGGTGGTGGCCACTGAGCATTTTGGGCTGCCCCTGACCCCGGAGGTTTTCCTGACGGCCTCCCGCCATGAGCAGGGGCTGCTGGAGGCCCTGGTGGCGCACCTGGAGTCACAGGCTTCCCACTGTTTTGTGGTGCTGTACCGGGAAGGCAGCACACAGGAAGGCTGGGTGTGCCTGGTGCCCACGGCCGGGTTGGCCCAAGTGAAGCAACTGGTGTCCTGGCATCAGCTTGAGTTGTCTCCAGCAGCATTGACTGAAGTGCTGCAGTGATCCCTGCAGGGGTCAGTCCTTGCGGGCGTGGGTATGCTCCTTACCCTGCTTCCTCCAGGTCTTCTGGTACCTCGAAAACAGAGTGGGGTCACAATCCAACTGCAGGGCAACTTCAAAGAGCACCACTTCTGGGACGGTCACGGTCATGGCATTTCTGCCAATGTGCCGCATCACGGTGATCAGCACCGCCACACCGAGTTTCTGGGCCGGGTCTTCCAGGTCAGAGAGCAACCGAAGGTCCGGGCCAGAGAGTTGATCGTACCTGCCGAGCACGAAATCATCCACATCTGGGAACTTCAGAAACTCGTGCCGCTGGGTGGAGGTCAATCCAGAGGTGGACGCGGATGGATTGGCCGGTGTTGTCACAATTCATCTCCAAAATCTGAAATGTAAACGCATACATTTATATGTTGTCCAACCAGAACATTGCCTGCACAGGACATCCAGATGTGGGGCCTGTTGCTTTGTGTTGCAAATGGTACCTTGCTCCACACCTGAAAGCTCAGCGACCCCTGGGCGGAGCACAACTCCCCCGCTGAATCAAACGCCCCGGCAACTTCAGTTGCAAGGGTTCCACCGGTGCAGGGGTGTTTTTGAGCACCTGACGCACCAGGGTCTCTCCGATCATCCCCACCGGTTGTTCAATCCCATCAATCCCGGGTTTCATGCGGGACGTCCAGGCATCCTCATCGAAAGCCAGCAGGGAAATGTCTCCGGGCACACTGAGCCCTGCATCCTGAATGCCCTGATGCACCCCCAGCAGTTCCAGTCCTCCCAGCACAAAAAGGGCCGTGGGGGGATCTGGAAGGCCCAGCAAATGACGGGTGAAGCGGTACGCATCCTCGGTGCTGTGCCGGTTGATTTCCCGGTACAGTGGGGGCACCGGAATGCCCCGTGCCGCCATCTCCCGCTCAAACATCAAGGTCCGTCCCGCCAGCAGCCCCTCCCGGGAAGGGGTGCTGAGGCACGCAATGCGGGTGTGCCCCAGTGCAGTCAGGTGGTCCAGGCCCAGACGGATGGCCTGTTCGTGGTCCAGCATCACATGGTCAAATGGGCTGTCTGGCAGGTGATGGTCCACCTCAATGATGTAGGTGCCTTTGTCTTTCATCTTCAGCAGGTAATCCAGGTTCCCACTGCCGTAAGACGGCCGGATGATCAGTGCACTGATGCGTTGCCCCGAGAACCGTTTGAGGTTGTGCCGCTCCAGGTCAGGCTGGTGGCTGGAGTTCGCCAGCAGCAGGATGTGCGGGGTGTGCTGCAGCCGCACGCTGACCTCCTGGGCCAGCTGGGCACTGAACGGCTCCACCAGGTCCGGCACCAGGAACCCTACGTTGAGCGTGTGGCCTTGCCTCAGGGCCCGGGCAGTGAGGTCCGGCTCGTAATCCAATTCTTTGATGGCCTGCAACACCCGGTGCAGCAAAGCAGGAGAGAGCTTTTCAGGTTCGTTGATGGCCCGCTTGGCGGTGCTGGGGGACACTCCGGCACGTTTGGCGACCGCTTTGATGTTGGTCATGGATGTGCCCTCAAAGGCCTGGTGAAAGCACCCCTGCAGGCCGTCATGTCGCCCAGACTCCAGTGGTGCGAGAAGGGTCCACCACCGCTTTGATGTGGTGGGGATCGGCAGCGATTTTTTGCTGGATCCCCTGGTGCAGCAGGTTGAGCGGCAACGTCTCGGTGATCAGGCGCTCAACCTGCACCCGGCCACTCCTCAGCCAGCGGAGGGCCAGGGGAACGGTGGCATTCAGGGAGAAACTCCCCAGCACCGTCAAATCCTTCCTGAACATCTCGTAGGGACTCACTTCGATGATCGCGTCTTCAGGGGCCACCCCAAAAAACAGGATTTTGCCTCCAGGGGTGGCGTGCCCCACCATGTGCTGTTGCACTTTTGGTGCACCCGTGGCTTCTGTGACCACATCGAAACCGTGGGGGAACAGGTCGCGCAATTGCTCATCGGTGCTGCTGGAGGCCACGAAAGCCTGCCTGGCCCCCAGGCGTCTGGCCAGGGTCAGTCGTTCAGGCTGGGTGTCCACCACGGTGATTTCACTCACCCCTGAAGCCAGCAGGGCCTGCATCAGCAAGAGTCCAATGCCCCCTGCACCATAAAGGAGTGCAGTCGAACCGGGCTCAGGTTTCAGGCGGGTGATGCCCCAGGCCACACAGCCCAGCGGCTCGGCAAACACCGCCACTTCCGGGTCCAGGTCGTTTGCGTCATACACCACGTTTGAGGGGGCAAGCACGTACTGAGCGAACCCTCCCGCACGGGTGACGCCAATCGCCTCGTAATTCAGGCACTGGTGGCGCATGCCCCTCTGGCACATCACGCAGGTCCCGCAGTTCAAATCTGGATCCAGCACCACCCGCTGCCCTTCAAAAAAACCCTTGACGTTTTTGCCCAGTTCCACCACCCGGCCCACGATTTCGTGCCCGGGAATCAGGGGGAACCGGGCATGAAAGTGCCCTCCCAGCAGGTGAGCGTCGGTGCCGCACACCCCGGCCAGTTCCACCTGAATCAGCACCTCACCGGGCCCAGGCTGTGGCTTTGAGACATCCTGGTATTCGATGGTGTTTTTTGCCGTGATCACCGCAGCATGCATCTTCGTCATTTGACGGCCCCAAAGGTGAGGCCACGAATCAGTTGCTTCTGGGCGAACCAGCCGAAAACCATCACCGGGGCAATGGTGAGCGTTGCAGCTGCAGACATCTGGGCCCAGAACAGACCTTCGGACGTCTTGAAGGAGCTGATGAACACTGAGACCGGAGAAGCGTCCGATGAGGTCAGGTTCAGGGCAAAGAACACCTCGTTCCAGGCGAAAATCACGCAGAGCAGGGCTGTCGAAGCAATGCCTGGCAGGGCCAGCGGCAGGGCCACCTGGAAGAACTCCTGAAGGATGTTCGCACCGTCCACTTTGGCGGCCTCAAAAATGCCGTAAGGGATCTCAGAGATGTAGGAGTGGACCATCCAGACCACCAGGGGCAGGTTGATGGTGGTGAACATCAACATCAAACCCAGGTGGGTGTCGAGAAGGTGGGTGTCCCGGAAGATCAGGAACAGGGGAACAATCACACCCACCGGGGGCATCATCTTGGTGGACAGCACCCACAAGAGGGTGCTTTTGGTGCGTCTCCCCGGATAAAGGGCCATGGCAAATCCAGCAGGAACGCCAAGCAAAAACGCCAGCAGGGTCGAACCACCCACCACGATCAGGGCGTTTTTCAGGAAGGGGGTGTAGGTCCCCAGGGCCCGCTCAAAGTTCTCCAATGTGGGCGTGAAAAAGAACACGGGTGGAATGGAAAAGGCCTGCGCTTCGGTTTTGAAGCCCGCTGCAATCATCCAGATCAGCGGAAACAGGAACAGAAACAGGATCAGGTAGGTCAGGACGGTCATCAGGGAGCCCTGCAGCATGTGCATCCAGGCCCGGCTGTTGTCGGTGGAAGCTTTAACGGTGGTTTCTTGACGGACACTCATGCTCTTGCCCCCTGGATGTTGCGGCCGATCATGCGGAGCACCACTGAGGCCACAGCCTGGGTGAAAAACACGGCAATCACTCCGGCAGCACTGGCCAGACCGATGTTGTACTCGGCAAAGGCTTTCTGGTAGATGAAGTAGGGAATGGTGGTGGTGGAGATCCCAGGTCCCCCAGAAGTTGCGGTGTAAATCTCCCCGTACACCTGCATCAGGAAGATGGTTTCCAGCAAAATCACCACTTCCAGCGACTTCGTCAGGTTCGGCAAAATCACGTACCAGAACTCCTGCAACGGGGTGGCCCCATCCAGCCGTGCCGCTTCCAGCTGGTCTTCTGGAATGGACTGCAGACCGGTGAGCAAAATGAGTGCGGCAAAGGGGGTCCACTCCCAGGTCACCATTGCCACAATGCTTTGCATGGGGTAAGTGGCCAGATAATCCACCACCGGAAGACCCAGTTGCTGGTTGACCCAGGCGAAGAAGCCGAACACGGGGTTGAGGAGCATGTTCTTCCAGACCACGGCGGTCACCACCGGCATCACCAGAAAGCTGCTGATGAAAAGCGTCCGGACCACACCCCGGCCCAGAAACCGGCGGTTGAGGAGCAAGGCCACGGTGCCGCCAATCAGGACAGTCAGTGCCACCACAGAGAGCATCAGCACCACGGTGTTGAGCATCACATGCAGGTTCTGGCTTTCGGTGAACAGTGCAAGGTAATTGCTGAGGCCCACAAAGGGGCGTTCACCGGGGATGGTGAGGTTCCAGCGGAAGAAGCTGTAGTACACCGTCATGATGAACGGGGCCTGGGTGGTCACGATCAAAAAAACCAGGGCAGGCAGAACCAGCAGGAAAGCAGAAAGGTTCATGGGGGCGGTTTTGTTTTTCTTTTTTGTGGGGACGGTGCCCGGATTGCTCAACATGGTATTCTCCTAAACGTCAGTCCAGCGGCCGTGGTCCGTGGGGCCTGTTGACTTGCTGGAACGCCTGCCCAAACCGCTCCAGCAGGTGCTGGTGGGGAAACTCCGGGTTCGGCAAAACGGTCTGGGCGATCTGTGCCTGCGCGAATTGGGGGTGCTGACCTTTCATGGCTGCCTCACCCAGAAGGGCCGCGCCTCTGGCGGAAGCACCAGTGGTGTCAATCACTTCCAGCGGCTTTTGCAGCAGATCGGCCAGCAACTGTTGCCACCAGGGGTGGGTGGTGCCTCCTCCAGCAAGCCGCACCATGTCCGTTTGTGCGGGCGGCATCACCTGCAAGCCCTGGGTGATCGACAGGGCCACCCCTTCGAAAGCCGAACGGGCCATGCAGGGCAGGTCGTGCTCCAGACCCAGCCCCATCCATCCTCCTCTGTTGGCCTGGGTGGGGTGGGGGGTGCGGCTGCCAGTCAGGTGGGGGAGGAACACCAGGCCTTTCGAACCCGCCGGGGCTTGCTCAGCGAGGGTGTAAAAGGTGGGCCAGTCCAGACGCAACACGCTCCGCACCCACTCCAGGGCCAATCCTGCGTTTTGCAGGGCTGCCATGCTGTACCAGCCTCTCTGTTCGGCGGTGCGGTACAGTTGCAAGGTGGGGTGGGTGTCGGGAAGGTGCTGATGCTTCAGCACCAGTTGTGCCCCAGTGCCAATGGTGAGTTGCAGCTGGCCTTCCGGGAGTCCAGTGCCGAGCAGTGCCGCTGCGGTGTCGGCAGCTCCCACTGCAACCGGGATGCCTTCTGGGAGACCCAGGTGCCTGGCTGCTGAAGGAAGCAAGGTGCCCCCCAGGGCCCGGGAGGGCAACACCGGAGGAAACAGATCTTCCCTGAGTCCCAGTTCCTTCAGCAATTCAAAATTCCAGTGGTCGTGTGCTGGATCGCTGAGCAGGGTGCCGGACAGGTCAGAGGGGTCGGTGTGAACGTGTCCGGTCAACTGCAAGCAGAGCCAGTCTTTGGGTTGCAATGCCCAGCGGGCCTGGTGGTAAACAGCAGATTCAAAGGATTTGAGCCACAAGAGGATGGGACCCGCCATGCCAGGAACCACGGGGTTTCTCAGGGCTGAACCCATGCTCTCGGGGAGGTGACGGTAGGCCTCAAGGGTGATGCTGCTGCGCTGGTCGGCCCACAAGATGGCGGGTTTCAGGGGGTTTCCTTCTCTTGAAGTCAACACCACGCCGTGCATCTGACCGGACAATCCGATGCTTTTCACGCTGGGGCCAAAATGCCCCACCACCTGCAGGACGGTTTCTCCAGCAGCCACCCACCAGTCCCAGGGGTTGGTTTCTGCCCAGCCCTTCTGCGGGGAAAGGATGGCGTAACTGCGGCTTCCCTGCCTGAGGCAGCGACCCGCTTCACCAAACAGGGCGACTTTGATGCTGCCGGTGCCCAGGTCAATTCCGAGGTGCATCTTTGCCCCCTTGCGAGTTGCTGGTCAGGTTCTTCACCATGGCATCACCAGGCGGTGTAGCCACCGTCCACCACCAGGGCGTGACCGGTCACGAAACTGGAGGCGTCACTGGCCAGGTACAGCACGGCAGGGGCAATCTCCTGGGGTTCGGCCATGCGTCCCATGGGGGTTTCTTTCAGCCACACGTCGTACCATTCGGGGATGTCCACGGCTTTTTTGGTGAGGGATGTGGCGGTGTAACCGGGGGCGACAGCATTGACCCGCACCCCTCTGGAGGCCCATTCTCCAGCCAGGGAACGGGTGAGGTTGATCACGGCGGCTTTGCTGGCGTTGTATCCGGCCTGGGGCTGGGGGTGGTTGGAAATCAGGCCACTCATGCTGGCGGTGTTGACAATGCTGCCTTTCCGGGCGGCCAGCATGATTTTGCCGAATTCGCGGCAGCACCAGAATACCCCGTTCACATTCACTTCTTGCACCCGGATCCAGTCCTCATCGGGGGTTTCCTCAGCAGGGAGATTGTAAACAATGCCAGCGTTGTTGACCAGCACATCAACCCGGCCGTGCTGGGTGTGGATGCGGCGGGCGAGGTCGGCCACGCTGCCAGGGTGGGTGACATCCAGCTTTTCGAAAGCCACCCCGAGTGTTTCGGCGGCGGCCTGTCCGATGTCACAGTTGCGGTCAGCGATGATCACCTGTGCTCCGGCTTCTTGCAAGGCACGGACGATTTCGAAGCCGATGCCCTGGGCACCTCCGGTGACCACAGCGATTCGGTTTTCAAGGCGGAAGAGGTCGAGTACGGTCATGGGTTTGCTCCTGTGGTTGCGTGTGAAGAAATCCAGGGAGTGCGCGGACACTCCCTGGAGGTGCACCCGGTGGGCGGATGGAGGATAGAAGTCACATTCAGCGTTCCAGATGGAGTGCAGCAGGAAGAGTGCAGGAGTGGATTTGGACTGGGGTGGAAAGGGAACCCAGGTTCTGAGGCTGTTGCGCATTCCAAAAGGGGGTGCTGTTTGTGCCCGGGTGTTTGGGGTTCAGGACATGCAGGGTTGACGTGAGAAGAGGCATGCTTGTGAGGAATGGAAAATGTCAGAGGAACGGTGGTGCAGGTGGGAGGTTACTTCTGGTAGCCGCCTTCTTTGGCCACCTTGTTGGCGGCGTCCTGGGCCTGTTTGAGGGCCTGGTCGATGGTGAGGTTGCCTGCGAGGGCACCTGCGACGTACTGGCCGACCAGGGTGCCCAGCGCCTGGAACTCGGGGATGGCGATGTACTGGATGCCGGTGTAAGGTACGGGGTCTTTGGTGGCATTGTTGACGTCTGAGCGGTTGATGCTGGCCAGCACCAGGTTGCTGAAGGCCCCGGCGGCTTTCTTGTAGTTGGGGTTCTGGTAGGTGCTGGTGCGGGTTCCTGGAGGCACGGCAGCCCAGGTGCCTTTTTCTCTGGCGACCAGTGCGATGTAGTCCTTGCTGGTGGCCCAGGTGATGAATTTGAAAGCTTCGTTTTCGTGGGTGGTGGATTTGGGGATGGCCAGGTTCCAGCTCCACAGCCAGCTGCTGCCGCGTTTGGTTCCGGGACCGGTGGGGGCGTTGGCGAAGCCCACGCTCTTGGTGATTTTGCTGCTTCCGGGGTCGCTGAGGAAACCTGCGGCGACGGTGGCGTCCACCCACATCCCGCATTTGCCCTGGCTCATCAGGGTGAGGTTTTCGGTGAAACCGTTGCCGGTTGCTCCGGGTGCGCCGTATTTGCGCTGGAGGTTCACGTAGAATTCCAGGGTGTTTTTCCAGGCTGCACTGTTGACCTGGGCGTTCCAGTTCAGATCAAACCAGCGTCCACCGAAGGTGTTGACCATGGTGGTGAAGGGACCCATGTTTTCACCCCAGCCGGGGAGGCCGCGCAGACAGATCCCGTAAATGCCGCCTTGTGGGTTGTGGATTTTGGCGGCGAAGTTTTGAATCTGGCTCCAGGTGGGGTTTCTGGGCATGGTCAGTCCAGCTTTTTTGAACAGGTCCTTGTTGTAAAAGGTCATGGAAGACTCGGCATAGAAGGGCACGGCGTAGAGTTTTCCACCCACGGTGAGGGCTCCGCGGATGCCCGGCAGCACGTCATTCAGGTCGTAGTCTTTGGCGATATCAGGGTTTTTACTGAAGAGCGCACTGAGGTCTTCCAGCCAGCCGTTTTTCGACCAGATCGGCACTTCGTAAGCACCCACCGTGGCGATGTCGAAGCTGCCTGCACCACTGGCCACATCGAGGGTGATTTTCTGGCGCAGCTCGTTTTCGGGTAGGGTGACCCATTTGACGGTGATGTCGGGGTAGAGCTTGTTGAATTCGGGGGTGAGTTTTTGCATGGTCACCATGTCCGGGTTGTTCACGGTGGCGATGGTGATGGTGGTGGCGGCATGTGCAGTCCCAAGGGCTGCGGTCAGCACAAGCAGTGAAAGCTGGTGTTTTTTCATGGGTGCTCCTTATCGGGGTCTTTTGTTTTCAGTCAAAATGAACTTCTGTCAACCAGCTTGATTGCTGTCAACTTCACTTGATTGAAATTTGGCCCCGAGGCCATATTATAGCCACAAAAAAATTCGCAGGTCAACACGCATTTTTCACAAGATGGTCCATTGGCTTACAAAACATCAAGACCGAAAGCCCTCTGCCACATCCAAATCCAGGCAAAAATACACCCGGTGCAGTCACCCTGGACCCGACCCACTTCACACAAAAATGCCAGCGGATATAATGGTTTCGTGGCCAGCATTTATGACGTTGCAAAACTCGCAGGGGTGTCCCCCACCACCGCCAAACGTGCACTTCGCAGTCCAGAGGCCCTGCATCCCAACACCCTCAAAAAAGTCCAGCAGGCGGTGGAAGCCCTGCAGTACGAACCGGACGCCCGGGCCAAAAGCCTCAAAGACGCCATCAGTCCCAACGTTGGACTGGTGCTGGGATCGTTCGTGGAGCCGTTCTTTGGAGAACTGGCCCGCAGCATTGCCCGCAACTTGCGAAACAGCAAATTGAATTTGATCGTCACCGAAAACGAATACGACAGCACCATAGAACTCGAAGAACTGAAGCAACTGTACAGCCAGCGCATCGGTGCATTGATTGTCCGCCGGGGGTACGGAGAGGCCAGCGCCGAATACCTGCAACGCCTGCAGGACCGGGGCGTGTACATCCTGGAAATCGACTACCGGGGGGTGAATTCCCCTTATGATTCCGTGATGCTGGACAACGAAGGTTGTGTGCGCATGGGGGTCAATTACCTTGCGGACCTGGGACACACCCGCATTGCGGCCCTCAGCAAATACGACAGTTCACGGCACCCGGAAACCCGTTCTTTTTACTTCCCCAAAGTAATGGAAGAAAGAACCCTGCCCCTTCCAGACGAATACCAGCGCATGGCGGCCTTGAGCGAAGAAGCGGCCTACCACCTGACCCATGAACTCATGCGTCTGGACGTTCCCCCCACCGCCCTTTTTGCCTTGACCGGAACCCAGACGGCAGGGGCGTACCGTGCCTTGCAGGAACTGGGCCTGAAGGTGGGGAGTGAGATTTCCCTGCTTGGGTTTGACAATTACTCATGGACCACCCTGGTGACCCCGGGCATTGACGTGATCGAGCAACCCACCACCGAGATGGGCGCTGCAGCGGCACAGATTGTGCTGGACGTGATTCAAAATGGCCCACCTGCAGAGCCCATTTCCCTGAGGTTTCCGGGTCGATTGATCAAACGGGGCAGTTGCATTCCTCCAGTGAAGCAGTGATTTTTAACAGAAGCAACAAAAATGTTTTCTTTTGGTGGAGCAATAGGGAAAACCCGGCCATTCCAGTGACCTTTTGTTTAATCAACCGGTCTGAATGACAGTCAGACCGTGATGCTGCAAGTCTTGTTTGATCCACTGAATTTGCAGTGTGCATGGAGAAGTGCAGGAGGGTCTTTTGTATTTCGCTTCATCCGGCTCATGCATTCAGCGCTGTTTGCGAATGGAGCCAACTTCCTGAGACCCTGATGGCACTGGAAGGTCTGTGTGTTTTCTGGCATGCTGAGGACCGATGCCAGAGTTGTCTCTTTCACCCGATGATGCCGCCTACCAGGCTTTCCTGAACGACGTGAAGGGCAGGGTGCAACAGGCCCGCACCCGCGCGATGCTCAGCGTGAATCGGGAATTGATCCTGCTGTACTGGCAACTTGGCCGGGAAATCCTCTCCCGCCAAAACGATCAGGGGTGGGGCAGCAAGGTGGTGGATATCTGAAAATGGCCTTTCCGGAGATGAAGGGGTTCAGCCGCAGGCATTTGCTTTACATGCGGTCTTTTGCTGAGGCGGCCAGTGAAGAATTTGTGCAGCAGGTTGCTGCACAATTGCCGTGGTTTCACACCTGCACCCTGCTGGACCGCGTGAAAGATGCCAGTCAGCAGGAGTGGTATGCCCAGGCTGCCCTTGAGAACGGCTGGTCGAGGGCAGTGCTGGACCACCAGATCGACAGTGGATTGTTTGAACGGCAAGGAAAGGCGCTCAGAAATTTTCAGCAGACCTTGCCTGCACCACAGTCGGAATTGGCCCAGCAGGTGTTTAAGCACCCCATGAATTTGGAATTTCTGGCCCTCTCCGAACAGGCCTCTGAACGGGAACTGGAACGGGGTCTGATTGAACGCCTCAAGGACTTCATGCTAGAACTCGGGGTGGGTTTTGCTTTCGTGGGCAGCCAGTGAAATTACAAGGGTTTTGTTAACCTGCAGTTCATCCACAATGTCGTGCTTCAAAATCGGCTGGGGACAGATACCCCAGGGCTGAGTGTGTTCGACGCAAGTTGTACCAGCCCATCATCCAGGAGAAAACAATCCTGCACGTCTCTTCTCGATCTCCAATGGCTTTGTCCAGGCCCAGTTGCAGCTTCAGGGTGGCGAAGAAGCTTTCCATCGCTGCATCGTCCCAGCGGGCAGGCCCCATTCTGGGTGCCGTTCTGCCCAAGACAGCAATTTCCCTTCCGACTCATGCTGCACGTGGCTTTCATGTCTCGTAGGGCCTGTTGGTATTCCTGAGAAGTGTATTGGCACCCCCGATCACTGTGGTGCAGTAAGCCCGGAGCAGGTCTCCGAGTGGTTTGTGCCATCTGCAGGGCCGACAACGCGAGTTTGGTCTCCAAGGTGTTCCCAAAGGCCCACCCCACCACCTTTCTGGAAAACACGTCCAGGATGACACTCAGATAGAGCCAGCCCTCCTGGGTGGGTAAGAAGGTCAAGTCGGTGATCCACTTCTGGTCTTTGGTCGAAGCTAAGAATTGTCTGTCCAGCACATTCTCCGCCACCAGATCTCCGGCTTTGCTGCGGGTGGTCACCCGGAATTTCCGCTTGCAGCGGGTTTTCAGTCCACCTTCTTTCATCAACCGGGTGATCCGTTGACAGCTCACCCGCTGGCCTGCCTTCTCTAACTCCCGTTTGATCCTCGGCGCTCCGTAGGTGTTTTTGCTGTTCTGGTGGATTTTTTGAATCTCCTCTTTGAGCCGCTGGTCTTTGGTTTTACGGTCTGATTTCCCCCGTCTTCTCCAGGCCAGGTATGCTGCCACCTCTACCCCCAGCATGCGGGCCATGTGTTTTAAGGCGAAATCCTTGCGGTTGTCTTCCATGAAGCGGTATTTCACTTCATTTCGTTCGCGAAGAATTTCGCCGCCCGCTTTAGGATTTCACGCTCGATTCTCAGGATCTCATTCTCCTTTTCCAGCTCCCGGATGCGCTTTTCCTGCTCAGTCAAAGCTGGCACGCCTCTTCCAGTAAAGACTGGACGACCCTGCTCCTGGGCTTCCTTGTGCTTTTTAATCCAGCGGCCCAGAATTTGGTTCGAGATGCCCAGGTCCTCTGCAACCTTGGTCTGGGTCATGCCCGGCTGGGTGGCCAGCTGAACGGCATGAAGCTTAAATTCTGCGGTGTATTTGGTGGGCGTTTTGCGCATATGTCTTCTCCCATTCTGCGGGATCAACTGGGCGTCAACAAAATCCTAACAACTTCAAAGTCCCAACCATTGCTTGAGGTTCATGGGATGAGTCTACGGCTCCAGCTGGATCAGAACTGTCATGAGAAGCGGGATGGGTTTGCTGCAACACCCGTGTGATGGGTTCATCAACCACCCCAGCACTTCCAGCCCCGCTGCCTTTTCTGTTCACCCCCTGAGAAAATTGGGCAAGAAATGCACAAAATTCTGTCTTCGGTTTTCAGGCCACCTCCCCCTGCACTCTTTTGAGGCAGTGGGAGGTGGCTGCTGAAATCACTTCTTCTGGAACACCCTGACAAAATCCACCTGCATGCTGTGGGGCATGTTGTTCTCGGCCAGCACAGCCAGACCTTCGGGGGTCTTTGCGCCTGTGAAATTCTGGGCGTTGTTGCGGTAGGCAGAGGGGTAAGCCCCGTCATAAGCCACGTTCAGCAGGATGAAGTTCGGGCGGTTGAAGACCCAGTAGCCTCTGGCTTCCACCTCGCTTCTGAGGATGGTGCGGTACACCTGGCTGTCCAGTTTGAACAGCACTTTTGTGTTGTCCCACTCGACCTCGTAGGTGTGCCAGTCGGTGGCTTTGAAGGTGGGGAAGTTGCCTGCAGCAATGCCGTTTGCGGTGTCCACCTTGTTGTAGGACTCCCCGATGCTGCCTCCGCCGTAATAACCAGGACCGTGCAGGGAGGAACTGTGCCACCAGGAGTACCCGATGTTCTCCATGATGTCGATTTCCCCGGCGTTGGGCCAGCCCTGGTAAGGGTCATTCACATCGAAGCCCAGCATCCAGAAGGCTCCCCACACGCCCACCGCGCCGTCTTTGGCTCCGTTGGCGGTGGTGGGCATGTTCATTTTCAGTCGGGCCTGGATGCGGCCATACAGGAATTCTTTTTTGCCTGCAGTGGTGATGCGCCCGGAGGTGTAGGCGCGGCCCTGGTCGTTCTTGCGCAGCACGATGTTCAGTAAGCCGTTTTGCAGGAAAACATTGGACAGGCTGTCGGTGTAGTATTCCCGCTCTCCGTTGCCCCAGCCGCAGATGCCCTGGGCGCAACCATCCCCGATTTCGTAGTTCCAGTTGGCGGTGTTGACCTTGACCGGGGTGGCGGTGCTGTCGAATTCATCGGACCAGACCTGGGTCCAGGTGCTTCCGGTGGGGGTGGGTTCTGGGATGACTGCAGGATTGTCTGCGCCCCCCGCCCCGTACACTTTAAATTCGTACAGCGAAATGCCCCACTGGCTGCCGTCTCCAGCAGACCAGCCGCGTTTGCTGGAATTCATGCGGATGTAGCGGTAGGGTTGCTGCAAGTTCAGGGTGATCACATCGGTGTACTCGGCAGCGGCGGGTTTTGGGGTCTGGCCATCAATGACCTGAGGGTTGGTCTGCACCCCTCCAACAGGGGTCCAGTTGACGCGGTCATTGGAGACCTCAAGCTGGTACTGGCTGGACCAGGCGGTTTCCCAGTTCAGTTCCACGCGGTCAATGCGGGTGGCAGCTCCCAGGTCCATCATCAGCCAGGCTTTCTGGGCGATGCCACTGGCCCAGCGGGTTGAGAGGTTGCCGTCTCCTGCGAAGGCCGTGTCCACGCCCCGGTCCTGGGTGGTGGAGGCGTAGAGTTTCTGATTGTCAGAAACCAGCACGGTGGGTCCGGTGGGAAGACCAGTGTTGGCAGGTGCGTACACCTGCACCTCCCGGATGGAGTACCCGTAAGCGGCAAGTGCACGGGTCAGGCCCCACACCCGCACAAACCGGGCACGGGTTCCGGCGGGGAGGCTGATTTTGTCTGCCACCCCATCGGTGTTGCTGGTTTTGGTCACGGTCTTGATGCCATTTCTCCAGGTGGTCCCATCATCCGAGACATCAATGCGGTAACTGGTGGCATAGGCGGCCTCCCAGAACACCTGCACTTCTCCCAGGTCCTGCACGCTGCCCAGATCCACAGAAAGCCACTGGTTGTCCTGTCCGAAGGCACTGGCCCAGCGGCTGTCCAGCACACCATCTACTGCACTGGAAGCTTTGAAGACGTTGGGATTTTCAAAAGAACTGGCACTGGCGGTTTTGTTGAGGGCCAGATTGACGGCCTGTTTCTGCACCTGGGCAGTCTGGGCAGGAAAGCTGCTGTGGCTGCAACTTCCCAGCAGCAGGGCAAGGGCAATGGGGGTCAGAAGTTTCAGTTTCATCAGGGTTCACCTCGGGTGTGTGAAGGGTGGATCTGGCATGGGAGCCCGAACCGGGGTGTTTTCCCGGTGGGTCTGGCAGCAATGGGGAAGAAGGGACCTCCTTGCAGGCTGCAGGCAGGACCGATGTGATGCAGCGGCCTCCTGAAACAGGTTGGGTTGGTTTTCCAGAAGTATAGGAGGGGGGCGTCAAACGGGTGTCAAAGAAAAGGGGCTGTATGGAAGGTGATAAAAGCACAATTCTTAAAAAATTGTAGCGCTAAACTGCTGTGATAACCGACAAAACCCATTCATCAAAACCCAGGGTGCATCCCAGGAAGGAAGAACATGGCCCGTCCCAGAAATCCCTCCATTCTCCGTGCCGCGCAGGTGCATTTGCTGGGCACCCCCGCTCTGAAAAAAACCAGACACACCCGCCTGCTCATGCCCGAAAAAGCCCTGTGGCTGCTCACTTACCTGGCCTGCCAGAACCGCTGGGTCAGCCGGGAAGAAATGGCAGCCCTGCTGTGGCCCGATTCCGACTCCTCTGCAGCGAGGCACAGCCTCAGGCAACTCCTGCAACGTTTGCGTTCCCTGCGCTGGACCCACACCCTGGAAACCGAACCCACCTGTTTGCGCTGGTGGGAAGGCAGCGACCTGCATGAATTTCGCAGGTGCGCAGCCTCTGGATTGTGGGCAGAAGCTTTGCACCACCACCAGGGGGAACTCCTGCAGGGTTTTTATCCCGCTGAACTGGAAGAATTCTGTGCATGGCTGGAACTGGAACGCAGGCAACTGCACACCCAGTGGATGCAGGTGTGCAAAGCGCAGGCCCAACGGCTCACCCAGCAAAACCAGCCCGAAGCCGCCCTGCAAGTTCTTGAACACGTTCTGCACAAAGACCCTCTGGCAGAACACGCTTTGCAGGGCTACCTGAGGCTGGCCAGACACCGAGAAGACCGGGACCGTGCAGGACGGTTCTACCAGCAGTTCAAACAGGCCCTCCAGCAGGAGGTGGGTCTGGAACCCAGCCTGGAAACCCGTCAGCTTTACCAGGGGCTTTTTATGGCCGATGGGACCAGATGAAGCCAGATTCCCAGATGGTAAACTGACGCCATGCGGCTTCCGATTGGCATTCAGGACTTTCAGAAACTCCGGGAAGGGGGTTATGTGTATGTGGACAAAACCATGCACATGATGCCTTTCGTGCAGGGGGGATATTATTTCTTCTCCCGTCCCAGACGTTTTGGAAAGTCGCTGACCTTAACCACCCTCAAAGCCCTGTTTGAAGGCAAGAAACACCTGTTTGAAGGTTTGTGGATTCAGGATCAACATGATTTTGAAGAAAAACCTGTGATTCACATCAACTTCAACTTTCTGGATGGCAAACAACTGGAAACTTCCATGATGGAGTACTTTCTGGAAGAAGCCCAGAAGCAAGGTCTGGAGCTGCAAGCCAGCAGGCCTGCAGAAGCCTTTCGAAAACTGGTGGAGCAACTGGGTCAAAAACAGCCTGTGGTGCTCCTGATCGATGAATACGACAAGCCCCTGGTGGATTTTATCCATGATGATGCCCTGAGAAACACAAATCAGGAGGTTCTGAGAAGAGTGTATGGGACCATCAAAGGTCTGGATGAACACCTGCATCTGGTGCTCCTGACGGGCGTTTCCAGGTTTGGCAAACTGAGCCTGTTCAGCGACCTGAACAACCTTTATGACGCCACCCTGGACCCCAGATTTGCTGAACTTTGTGGATACACCAGAGAAGAACTCCAGACAGATTTTGCAGCACATCATCAGGCAGCACAAAAGCGTTTGCAGGTGTCGTCTGAAGCTTACTGGGAGACCTTAAAGCGCTGGTACAACGGCTATTCCTGGGATGGCGTGCACAGGGTGTATTGCCCGTTCAGCATGCTGCTTTTCCTGCAGAATCCCACTCTGAAAGCCTACTGGTACGAAACCGGAACCCCAACCTTCCTGACGAAGTTGGTCCGGCAGCAAGGATACACACCCTTCCAGCTGGAACACCTGCGGGCAGGAGATGGTGTGATCAACACAGCCAGTGTAGAGCATCTGGATTCTGTCTCCATGATGTTTCAGACGGGGTATCTGACCCTCAAAGAAGTCCACCCTTCCCTTTATGGAACAACTTACACCCTGGGGTTCCCCAATGAAGAGGTGAGGGTGGCGTTTGCCCAGAACCTCCTGCAGGAATACACCCAGCATCAGCACAACCAGGGTGTGCTGCAAGGTGTGGTGCTGAGGGACGCTTTGCTGGAGCAAGACTGGGAAGCATTTTTTGCCCAGATCAACACCACACTGGCAGGTGTGCCTTACGAGATTTTTCCCAGAAGAGAAGCCTACTTCAATTCCCTGGTGCACCTGATGCTGGTTTCCACAGGCCTGCCCACCCAGAGTCAGGTGCAGACCAGCAAAGGACGCATGGACACCGTGCTTGAACTGCCCGATCAGGTGTTCATTTTTGAATTCAAACTGGACAGTACGGCTCAGGAAGCCCTGGACCAGATCAAAACTGCAGGTTATGCAGAGAAATTTGCAGGAAAGAAGCTCTGGCTTTCTGGGGTGAATTTTGATTCGGGCAGCAAAAGTGTGTCTGAATGGGTGATTGAATTCCTGCCCCCTGAATTCTGAGTCCCACCAGAGCGTTTCTGTTTGCTATCATCCATTCATGAAAATGAACAAAACAACTGGAATGTTATGTCTTTTGGTTTTTTTGAGCGGTTGCACCCAGACCATTGAAATTCCATTTCGCAGCAGTGAACTGATCTTGCGGGATGCCTGGGCAGGAAAAGCCAGACTGAACCCCATGCTTCGCAGCCTCACCCTGGATTCAAAACGGGACCACCTGATCGAGTCTTCTGGCACCGGGCTGTACGTCCGGGATGCCCAGACCGGAAAGGTGCTGCAGCAGGTCAAAGGGACCCCCTGGCTGGGAGATGTGGCTTACCGGGGAGATGACCGTCTGGTGGTGGCCAACAGCAGAAACACCAGCATCCTCTCGCCTGAAACCCTGCAGGTTGAAAAAACCCTGGGTGTGACCGGAATGCTGACTCGGGATGGCTCACATGTGCTGGTCTGGAAAGAAACTGGTTTGCAAAGGATCAGCACCAGCACCGGACAGGTGGCCGGAGAAAGTCTGGAGGGCTACCCTTATGCTTTTTCCGAAGACGGCCGGTATGCCTTCAAAGACCACACCCTCATCAATTTCCAGACTGGGCAGCCCATTCAGGAGATCAAAGCCAGTCCTGAAGCTGCTCAGACCTGCGGTGACACCCACAATTTCCCCGTCTTCACCAGTGTAAATGCTGCACAACATGTGATGTTGGTGGCGTTCCAGCACAAAGAGGTCCAGGTGTGGAACACCGAGACCTGGACCAGAGTGTATGCTGCGCAGGTTCTGGGGTGTGACAGCTTTGGAACGGTTGTGCAGCTGGAAGAAGATGACTTGCATTACCTGACAGGGACAACCTTTGGAAGCATCAACATCAAAACAAATGCCAGCACCCAGAGGTCTTTGCAAGAGGGTTATCCCATCCATGTCCTCTTCCACAACGGCATCTGGTGGAGTGGAAGTCCAGGACACCTGGAAGCCAATGCAGCAACAAATCTGAAATGGCAGGAAAACGACCCGGAGCACTGGACGGTTCCAGACCAGACAATCAACCTGCAACTGAAAGCCACCTACCAGGACCAGAACCACTACCGATTTGAAGGCACCCTGCAACTTGGTGGTCAGGACCTTCTGGTGCGCAATGGGTTGGTCACAGGCAGCATGGTGGAATTCAAACAGAGCCGTCCACATGAAATGGTCATCCAGGCAGACCTGCTGGGTCAGGACCAGGAGTGGGTGGGCCTCATGGGAGCACGCCTTCTGCTGGAAGGTTCGGATGCTTTAAAGCCCTCGTATGATCTGGGCTTGCTGCTGAATGGGGCATATTACGACCTGACCATTGAACGCAAAAAATGAAAAGCATTACAGGACAGAAATGCTGGAGTGATTTGTTCACTCCAGCATTTCAAACCCATTGTCCAGATGCCGCTTCATGGCCTGCTGGGCCTTTGCAGCGTTGCCCTCTTTGATGCCATCCAGCACCTCCCGCAGTTCTGCGTGGGCTTTCAGGCGGCGTTCCGGGTGCTTGTCCCGGAATTGCTTCCTCATGGGTGCAATCCAGCCCAGAATTTCTGAAACGATGTCCTCCAGAACCGGGTTGTGGGTGGCTTTGGCCAGCAGCAAATGAAAATGGGCATCCTCATCTGCACCATTTGATCCCTGTTCCAGCGCCTGTTTCTCCTGCTCCAGTGCTTTTTCCAGCAGGGCAATGTCTGGCATGGAGCAGCGTTCTGCAGCAAGGGCCACCACCTGCAATTCCAGCATTTCCCGCACCTCCCAGAGGTGTTGCCCTCCATCCCGACTCGGTTGCAGCCTTCTGATCCTGGACAGCAGAAGTTCAATGGGCAGTTCTGCAACAAAAGCCCCTTTGCCCTGGTACACCTCCACGATGCCCAGGGCCCGCAGTTTGGCCAGCGCTTCACGCACCACCGTCCGGGCCACCCCGAAGCGTTCGATCAGTTCGTTTTCACTGGGAAGCCGGTCTCCGGGCAGCAGGCGTTTCTGCTGAATCCAGTCGGCCATTCTCTGGGCAACGGACTCTCCCAGATGCTGTCTTGCGAGGGGTTCAAAGGGGGGATCAAAAGGCATGGTCAGCTTCTTTTTTGGGGGAGGAGGGAGGGGGCTAAATGTTCTGGGACTGTAGGGGCGAGGCACGCCTCGCCCAAAGGCAGAAATGGTCTGGTGGACTGTAGGGGCTTCAAACTTTGCTGGCCCAGACGAGGAGCACGACGGGCTTTTGCTGACTGCTGACCGCTGAAACCTGACCGCTTCTTCTGATGATAGCTTGACGGGGCCGTGCTGTCATCCTATGATCATCTTATCAGTTGTCTGACAAGTTGGGATCACCCTGGATGCAGGGTGACACAGGACCGTTCTGTCCAGAAAAGGTCCTGCAAGGAGGAGTGGATATGAAGAAGTCCAGTGTGATGCTGCGTGCTCTTTTTGGTTCTCTTTTGGTGTCCAGCGTGTTTTCTGTGGCCGGTGCGCAGGAAGCCGTCAAAATTGGGGCCATCACCACCCTGACCGGAAGGCTGGCCGAATTTGGAGCCCAGCAGAAAGCCGGGTTTGAGCTGGCTGTGGATGAACTGAACGCCAAAGGGGGCATCGGGGGCAAGAAGATTGAACTGGTGCTCGAAGACGCTGCCAGTGATGTCAACAAGGCCCTGGCTGCCGCAGAAAAACTCGCCAACAGCGGGGTTGGCATCATCCTCAACGAGTACAGTTCCAGCATCGTGAAACCTGTGGCCCAGTTCCTGTCCCGCCAGAAGGTGCCCAACATTGTGGTGTCCAGTTCGGACGAGAGCATCACCAAGCCCGGTTTTGATTATGTGTACCGCATCAACCCGCCCACCGATGAGTACGCCAAGATCCTCTTTGAAGTCTTCAAGGACAAGAAAATCAAGAGCGTGGCCATTCTGGCAGGCAGTGGGGCCTTCGAGAAAAGCGTGCTGAATTCTGCAATGGAGCTTTCCAAAACCACGGGCATTCCGGTGGTGGCTTCTCAGACCTACGACAAGGGCCTCACCGATTTCCGTCCGATATTAAACGGCTTCAAAGCCAAAACCCCGGACGCGGTGATGCTGGTGGGCTATCAGGAAGATTCTGTTGCCGTGATGCGTCAGGCCAAAGAGGTGGGCCTCAATCCCAAAGTCTTTGCTGGTGGAGCCGCAGGATTTGCCCTGCCAGACTTCATCAAAGGGGCCGGTTCTGCTTCTGAGTACCTGGTGACCGCAACCGCCTGGGTTCCAGAGATGGGCAGCAAGCAAAAAGCCCTGTATGACAAACTGGCCAAAAAACTGGGGGTTGCGCCCACCTACCATGCCGCGCAGGCCTACGCTGCCGTGCTGGTTGCTGCAGATGCCATCAAGCGGGCCAAGTCCAGCACCGACCGTGAAGCCATCCGCAAGGCACTGGACAGCACCAACCTGCAGACCGCCTACGCCCCCATCAAATTCCAGAATTACGATGGCTACAAGAACCAGAACCGCATCAGCATGGTGGCAGAGCAGGTGCAAAAGGTGAACGGAGAACTCATCTTCGTGTCGGTGTACCCCAGAAAACTCTTCATCAAGAACCGGGTGCTGTTCCCCACCCCTGCCTGGGACAAACGCAACTGAATCAGAACAGCAGGTCAGGGGATGTCCCCTGGCCTGTTCCCTTTGGAGGACCCATGAAAACAACCGCAAAAACAGCAATGCTTTTGATCGCTCTGGGCCTGTCTGTGGCCCTCGCGCAGTCCAGTGACACCATCAAAGTGGGGGCCATCACCTCCCTGACCGGGCGTTTTGCCACCTTTGGCAAGATGCAGAAAGCCGGATTTCAGGTCGCCATCGACGAGATCAACCACCGGGGCGGGGTGCTGGGCAAGAAACTGGAACTGCTGCTGGAAGATGACGCTTCAGACACCAACAAATCCCTGTCTGCAGCAGAGAAACTGGTCAACCAGGGGGTGCCCCTGATCATCGGGGCGTATGCCTCCAGCATCACCAAGCCCCTCTCCCAGTACCTGACCCGTGAAAAAGTGCCGCTGCTGGTCGCCACCGCCGTGGATGACACCATCACCAACCCCGGATCGCCTTACGTGTTTCGGGTGAACAACCCTTCCAAGGCCTACACCCAGAGTTTTCTGGAGCTGTTTAACAAACTGAAGGTCAAGAAAATTGCGGTGCTGACCTCCAACGATGCTTTTGGCAAGTCGGTCCTGAAAGACATCACCACGCTGGGACCAGCAGGTGGGTTTCAGATTGTCTCGCAGGACAGTTACGACCAGGGCCTCACCGATTTCCGCCCGATTCTCAACCGTTTTAAAGCCCTGGACCCGGATGTGGTGTATCTGGCGAGCTACGAAGCTGACTCGGTGACCATCATGCGCCAGAGCAAAGAGGTGGGTCTGAAGCCCCGTTTCTTTGCAGGAGCAGCCACCGGGTTTGCCCTGCCCAGTTTTGCAAAAGCTGCCGGAGACGCTGCAGAAGGCACGCTGGTCAGTGTCACCTGGAACGATGACGTGCGGTACGCCGGGGCGCTCAGGCTGTACCGCACCCTCAAAACCGAACTGAAAGAAGAACCCTCACAGCATGCTGCCCAGTCTTATGCGGCCATGCTGGCTGCAGCAGATGCCATCAAACGGGCGGGGGGTCTGGACCGCGAGAAAGTGCAGCAGGCCCTCAGGAAAACCCTGCTGGTCACCTCTTATGGCCCGGTGAAGTTCCGCGATTACGACGGTTTCACCAACCAGAACCCGGTGGTGATCCTGATCACCCAGGTGCAGAACGGCAAATCTGTTACGGTGTACCCCGAACGCATCTCCAAAGCCAGAGTGCAGGAAGCGAAGTAAAGCATGGATGTTCTGACGCAGGGTTTGCAGGCCCTGATTGACGGTCTTTTGACCGGCGGGGTGTACGCCATGATCGGGGCGGGCCTGTCCCTGATTTTCGGGGTGATGCGGGTGATCAATTTTGGTCACGGGGATTTTGTGGTGCTGGGGATGTACTCGGCGTTTTTTGCGGCCAGTGTGCTGCACATGGACCCGTACCTCAGCATCTTCCTGATTGCCCCCCTGGCTTACCTGTTCGGGTATGCGCTGCACCGTCTGGTGCTGTCCAGGCTGCTCGGGGCCAGCGACCAGAGCACCAAACTGGCCACGCTGGGCCTGGGTCTGGTGGTCAGCAATGTGCTGCTGCTGCAGTTTGGCACGCAGCCGCAGACCGTGGACACCAGTTACTCCACCTCGGTGTGGGTGCTGCATGTGGGAACGCTGGAAATGCGTTTCAGTGTGATCCGGGTGGTGTCCATGCTGATCACTGCGGCCCTGATTTTTGGCCTCAACCGCATGCTCTTCACCAGCGAAGTTGGGCGTGCCATCCGGGCCACCGGGCAAAACCGTCTGGGGGCAGAATTGCAGGGCGTGGACACCCGCAAAATTTACGCAGTGATTTTCGGGATTGGAACGGTGCTGGCCGCCACTGCCGGGGTGCTTTTGTTGCCCCTGCTGTCTGCCACCCCGACCATGGGCACCATCTTCACCAACAAGGCTTTTGTGATCACCATTCTGGGCGGTCTGGGCAGCCTTCCTGGAGCGATCATCGGCGGTCTGATTCTGGGGGTGGTGGAGTCTCTGGGGTCCAGCCTGTTCCCCTTGATTCCCTTCCTGAACAACCATTTTGGCAGCAATTACCGGGATGCTTACGGCCTGATCATCTTCCTGCTGGTGCTGCTGTTCAAACCTGAAGGCCTGTACGGAAGGACGGTCAAGCGCGTATGAGCTCTGGATCTCCTGTGGCGCAAAGTGCAGGCCGCAAAAGTTCAAAATGGCACCCGTTCCTGACCCTCTTTCTGGTGGTGGCCCTGCTGGCCTGTTATCCCTTCATGGTTCCGGTGATCACGCAGGTGTCTTTTCTGCAAGGGGTGAACCTGAATTTTGGCATCACCACCCTGATTCTGGCTGGACTGGCCCTCTCCTGGGACATCCTGGGAGGCTGGACCGGACAGAACAGCCTGGGACACGCTGCTCTGGTGGCGGTGGGAGCTTACAGCGTCACCCTGCTTGCAGAGCATGGTGTGGCCCCCTGGTACGGCACCCTGATCGGGATGGGCATTGCAGGTCTGCTGGCCTGGGGCTGGGGCAGCATGACCTTCAGACTTCGGGGAAGTTACTTTACGCTGTCCAGCATTGCGGTTGCTGAAATCCTGCGCCTGTTTGCCCTCAATGAAAGCTGGCTGACCGGAGGGGCAGAAGGCAAATTCATGGCCGATTTGCCGAAGCTCTTTGGCACCTTTGACCTGTTTGACCGCAAGGTGGAGTTTTACGTGGCCCTCTCTTTCGTGACCCTGGTTTTGCTTTTCCTGCACTGGCTGAAAACCTCCCGGATGGGTTTTTACTTCCGTGCAGTCCGGGAAGATGAGGACGGAGCGATGGCCCTGGGGGTCAACCCTGCAAAAGCCAAGAGCACCGCTTTCATCTGGTCTGCCATGTTCACTGCCCTCGGAGGGGCCATTTACGCCCTGTACCTGCAGGCCCTGGAGCCTGACAACCTGATGCTGGTGGCTTTTTCCATCCAGATTGCGCTGCTGTGCATCATCGGTGGACGCGGAACCCTGTACGGCGGTCTGGTGGGGGCTTTCCTGCTTGGCGTGCCCAGCGAGATTTTCCGGGCACAATTGCAGGAAGCGAACCTTCTGGTCTACGGCGTGCTGATTGTGCTGGTGATTTTGTTTTTGCCCAAAGGCATCATGGGAGCCCTGGAGAACGGGTGGTACCGCAAAAACCACCCCCTGGAGAAAGGAGGACACTGACATGCAGACCCAGCCTTCCCCCATGACGGATTTCAGCAGTCTGGCCCCCATCTTGCAGGCCCGCAACATCAGTGTGACCTTCGGGAACAACCTGGCGGTGTCCCAGGTGGATCTGACCCTGCGGCCCGGTGAGATCATTGGCCTGATTGGACCCAACGGAGCAGGGAAGACCACCTTCTTCAACGCCCTGACCGGCTTTGTGAAGAAAACGGGAACCGTGATGTTTCAGGGCAAGGACATCTCCCGCACACCTGCTTACGACCTCCCCAGACTGGGCATCGCCCGCACTTTTCAGGTGGAACGCCCTTTTGAGGACATGACGGTGCTGGAAAACGTCACCATCTCCAGTTTCCTGAAACATCCTGCAACCAGAGATGCCCGCAGCCATGCACAGAACACCCTGCAACGGGTGGGTTTGCTGGACCGTGCAGACCAGAAATGCAGCGAACTGAACCTCGCCCGCAGGCGCAGGCTGGAAGTCGCAAAAGCCCTCGCACTGGAACCGAAAGTGCTCTTTCTGGACGAGGTGATCGCTGGCCTCAACCCCCCCGCACAGGCCGAGATGATCGGGATCATCCGGGGACTGGCCCAGGAAGGCATGGGCATCGTGATGGTGGAACACATCATGAAGGTGATCATGGGCCTCTCCAACCATGTGATCTGCCTCGCCTTTGGGAAAAAGCTGGCAGAGGGCACCCCCCAGCAGGTCGCCAGCAACCCCGAAGTGATCGCAGCCTACCTGGGAGGAGACGATGACTGACCTCAAATCTCCAATGCTGCAGGTCAAAAACCTTGACATCGCCTATGGAGATGTGCAGGTGGTGTTCGGGATGGACATGCACATTTACCCGCAGGAACTGGTGGGTCTGGTGGGTGGCAACGGCTCTGGTAAATCCACCATTTTGCGCGCCATTTCTGGCATGCTGAAACCCCGCTCAGGAGAAATCCTCTTTCAGAACCAGGAAATTGGCGGCATGAAACCCCACCAGCTCACCGACCTGGGCATCGCCCACGTTCCAATGGGACGGCAGCTGTTTGGCAACATGACCGTGGAAGAAAACCTGGAAATGGGAGCTTATTTGCCACGGGTCAAACCCAGACGCAAGGCCTCCCTTGAAAAAGTCTATGAATTTTTTCCCAGGCTGCTGGAAAAACGCAAATTCATGGCAGGTTCGCTCTCAGGAGGAGAGCAGCAGATGATTGCCATTGGCCGCGCCCTGATGAGCGAACCCACCTTGCTCCTGATGGACGAGCCCTCCCTGGGACTCGCCCCTCTGGTGGTGCAGGAGGTGATGCGGGTGATTGATTCCCTGCGCGAACTGCAACTGACCGTGCTGCTGGTCGAGCAGAACGTGCGGCAGGTTTTAAAAGTCACAGACCGTTCTTACGTGCTGGAACATGGGCGTCTGGTGGTGGAAGGCCAGAGCAGCCTCCTGATGGAAAACCCGGAAGTGAAGAGGGCTTACCTGGGACTGTGAAGCTGGCCCTCCGGGGCCATTTTTGCACCCTGCAGCCCAAAAGCCTCAGCAATCAGCTGGTAACTCCTCAGGCGTTCTTTTTGTCCTGGGACCGTGGTGGACAGGATCAGTTCCCGTGCTTTCACCTGTTCGGCAAGCTGCAGAAGCTCTGCTTTGACTTCCTGGGGGCTCCCGAGCACCAGCGAATGGCGGTACATCTGAATCAGTTGCCGGTCCCGCTCGGTGTAAGGGTAAGCACGGGCTTCTTCCACAGTGGGAAAGGGCTTGCTGATCCCCTGGCTGAGGCGCACACGCAGCAAATCCAGAGGCAGGGCCAGTTCTTCTGCCTCTTCGCGGGAATCGGCACAGATCACCGCCACGGTCAGGATGCCATAAGGCTCCTGCAGGTGTCTGGAAGGCTGAAAATGCTGGTGGTAAGTTTGCATTGCCGGAACCAGGGCCTGCGGGCTGAAATGGTAAGCAAAAGCGTATGGCCTTCCCAGTTCAGCAGCCAGCCTCGCCCCGTAAGTGCTGGATCCCAGCAGGTAAATGGGGGGAAGCGGCACATCTGCCGGGTAAGCCTGGATGCCCTGAAAAGGCCGGTCTGAAGGGAAAGGACCTTCTCCGGCAAAGGCCAGCAGTTCTTCAATCTGCTCCGGGAAATCGTCTGCTCCCAGCCGTTCTGGAATGCGCCGCAAAGCCAGAGCGGTGCGCTGGTCGGTGCCGGGTGCCCGTCCCAGCCCCAGGTCGATGCGCCCTGGAAACAACGCTTCCAGGGTTTTGAATTGCTCGGCCACCTTGAGGGGACTGTGGTTGGGCAACATGATGCCCCCGGAGCCCACCCGGATTCTGCGGGTTTCTCTGGCCAGGGCTGCAATCAGGATTTCAGGGGAAGAACTGGCCACCCCGGCCATGTTGTGGTGCTCGGCCACCCAGTGGCGGTGGTACCCGAGATGATCGGCCAGACGGGCCAGTTCGAGCGAGTTCTGCAGGGCCTGCACCCCGGAAGATCCAGACACCACGGGTGCCAGATCCAGAATGGAAAGGGGAAGGGTCATAAACCTCCTGTCAGCCCACATCAGAACACATCTGCAGCGCAGCAAGGGTGGGGAAGGTGACGTTCAAAGGGGTCCCAGAAAGAGCGCCTGAGGGGATGTCCTTTCCGGGACGTTCAGACCTGCCCATCTCGCTAAAATGACCTCAATGAGACAACACATTCCCTCTGTTTTGATTGCTCTGGTGGTGGCTGTGCTGGGTTATGGACTGTTGAAACCCGCTGCTCCTGAGAACCAGCCTTTGCTGGGTCAGGCTGCTCCGGCATTTGATCTGCAAACCCTGGACCAGAAACCCTACCACTTCACAGGCCAGATCAAACGACCCCTGGTGCTGAATTTCTGGGCTTCTTACTGCCTGCCCTGCCGTCAGGAAGCGCCTGTCTTGAAGGCCCTCTCTGAACAGCATGCAGGTCAGGTGGATTTTCTGGGGGTGGTCTTTTTCAATGACAAACCAGAGCAGGCAGAAACTTTTCTGAAAGAACACCAGCTCAAATACCCCAATGTGCTGGATGCCAGATCCAGGGTGGCCATCGATTATGGCATCGGCCAGATTCCGGTCACGCTGGTGGTTTCTGCAGAAGGCAAAGTGGTTTACCGCAAACTGGGGGCTGTGGGGGCTTCTGAATTGCAAGCAGCTCTGCAGGCTGTGCTGAATTGATGCAGGCAACAACTGCTCAGGTCAAACGTTTTCAGGCACAATGAAAGGCATCATGAACATGCTCAAATCACTGTTTGTATTGTTTGCAGCCAGTGGCCTTGCTCAGGCCGCCTCTTCTCTCACCCCTGTCCCTTGCAACCTGGCTTTCAGTGCCGCTTATCTGGAGGGGCAGGATTTCAACTGTCACCAGCTGTCTGTCCCTGCCCGACATCAGGATCCAGCAAAAGGCAGCTATTCCCTGCACATCCTGCGCATCAAAAGCCCCTTCCATTCCCCCGGCACCCCCACCATCATGCTCAATGGAGGGCCTGGGGGCACCCTGGATGGATTTTTGCAAATGTGGCTGCGCCCTGATCTCTATAACCCTGCAGCAAAACCAGAGTGGATGAATGCCTTTTTGCAGCAGGGCGATGTGATCCTTTACGACCAGCGTGGAACAGGCAAAAGCGAGCCAGAAACGTCCTGTCAGACTGTCTCCAGCATGGAAGAGTGCATCAAAGCCGTGCAGGAAAAAGGCGTGGATGTCACCACCCTGACCACCGTGGAAAGTGCAGAAGACCTCGAAGACCTCAAACTTGCCCTGGGTGGAAAAATCAATCTGTACGGGCTTTCTTACGGCACCTACCTGGCCCAGAAGCACCTGAAGTACCATCCCGATGGCATTCAGAAAGTGGTCTTGCAGGGCGTGATGGACACCCGTCGGTTCAGGGACCTGGACCAAGGGGCTTACGTTGCACAGGTCATACAGTTGTGTGAAACCTCACCCATCTGCACCAGATGGTACCCCACCCTGAAAACGGATTACGTTGCCTTGCTGGATCAGTTGACCCTCAAGCCTGTGGTGGTTCACAGCCTGGGTCAGGATTTCACCATCGATCAGCATGTCCTGAACTTCCTGCTGTTCATGGAAGGTTACAGCCAGGCGCTGGAAATTCCCCGCAGCATCGACCAGCTGGCCCTGGGTGATTTTTCGAAGCTGGTGCAGGAACAGGGGATGTATTTGACCCCGCAGAGTCCCATCAATTCAGCGATGAACCAGATGATGGGGGTGCACATGTATTGCGCCATTGATCCCCAGGAAACCCCCTGCAAAGAAGCAAATTACGCTTACCTTCCAGATCCAGCAGATTACAATGCTCCGTTGCAAACAGACCTTCCAGTGCTGCTGCTTTCGGGTCAACTGGATCCCATCACTCCACCTGCCCTCGCAGAGCAGGTGCAAAAAGGTCTGAAGAACCACCTGCATGTGGTGCTGCCTGCTGGAGGACACGGGAGTTATGGCAACCCCCAGGAACTGCAGTGCACCGTGCACATCCTGTCTGATTTTCTGGAATCTGGCACCGCAGTGAATCAGGATTGCCTGCAAGATTTGCCCCCTCTGAATTTCCTGCCGCCCCTGTGAAGGCAGGCCAGGATTTTCCCTGATTCTTTTGTGGGCCGCTGCATTTAACATTTGAGGAGGGGTTCTGGGGGTGGCATGCATCATTTGCTGCTGAAAAAAGGATTTTGCTGGTTCTGGATGTTGATTTCCCTTGCACAGGCAGCTTCCCAGGCACCCTTGCAACCCATCCTGGTCCTGCCAGCTTCAGCCAGGGTGCTTGCTCTGGGAGTCAATGTGGTGGTGTACCAGCAAAAGGATCTGGTGGTCCGGCAAATTCAGCCAGACCGGATCCTCTGGAAGAAGGTCCTGAAAAACCCGATTCTGACTGCTGTGGGGACAGATCAGGTGGATGTGACCAGCAGTGGACCACAGGGAATTTGGCTGCAAGCCCTGCAACTCAAAACAGGCAAAACCCTCTGGAAGAAAACCTTCAACCAGGAGCCCAGCACCCTGCAGCTGGTGGCGGGTGTTCTGATCCTGGAAATGCCTGCTTCTCCGGAGTTCAGTCAGGTGCTGGCCCTCAACCCCAAAAACGGAAAACCCTTGTGGTCCACCCGTTTTGCTGGAGCCCACAGCGTTGCAGAATTCGCTGGACAGGTTTACCTGCAGTATTGCTCAGGTGGCACCAGCTGCGACACGGCCCTGATCGAGCCCAGAAGTGGCAAACCGTGGGCAGAGGGTTTCGCGCCTGCCATGCGGGCCAACATTGCCTGCAAGCAGCTCAAGCAATGCCAGACGGGTCCCACCGATCGGCAGGTGGTGGACCTCACCTCTGATCCTCAGGTGCTGTGGGCCGCCAGAAGTGGGTCCGCCTTGCAAATGTTGAAGTCCGATGCCACCTTTCAGGTGCTGACCTGGGATGCCAATCAAAAAATCAAAGTGCTGAAAAAGGAAATCCTGAACCTTGATCCTCAAATCCTCAACCGGGATCATTTTGTTCTCCCAGACCAAATGTTTGTGGCCCAGGGAGCTGATGGGCTTCCCGGATGGGTGTCCATCGGGACTCAAATTTTTGTGCTGCCCTGGGTTGAACTGTCCAAATGCTGCCACAGCGAATGGTTGCCCTGAAGATCATCCAGAGGTGCTCCTGCGGATTGAGAGGATGGCGGGCATGACGGTGGGCCAGAAATTGTCATGTTGAGTGATCCTGAGCAAACACCGTTCCCTGTTTTAAAATCCAGTGAACTTCAATACAATCAGGTCAATGATGGAAAATGAAACCCTTTGTCCGCAATGCAAGCACCTGCTTGTTGGTGAGGCAGGTTACCCCAGATGGTGTGAGCAATGCAACCACGGGGTTTTGCACCCAACCTCACCCAGAACGTCCATTGAAAAAATGTATGCCGTTCTTGGAAAGAAATCCGGCAAGCAACTGTTTGAAAAACACCTCAAACAACCGGTGCTGAAACCCGGATGGTCATTCAGCAAAATGCTGGGGTTTTTTCTGGCAGGCTTGCTGGTGTTTCCTCCCTATGGGCTCATGTTGGTGGGGGTGGGCCTGGCCCTGTATTTTCATTCCGATCCCGCATATTTTGCCTGTGCAGGCTTGCTGGCGCTGGGCTGGTACTTGCAATCTCCCATTTTGCAGCGGCCTCATGGGGTGGTCACCCGTGAACAGGCCCCTGTGCTTTATGGGGTTCTGGACCAGATTGCCCGTCTGCAAAACACCCGCATTGACCACCTGGCGGTGCAGGAAAACTTCAATGCCTCGTTTCTGCGGGTGGAGGGCTGGCATGGTAAAGCTGTGGTGGCCCTGGGTTATCCCCTGATGTCCATCCTCACACCTGAGGAAAAAGTGGCGGTGATGGCCCACGAAGTGGCCCACAGTGCCAATGGTGACGCCCTGCGTAGTGGACTGGTGGGCATGGCCCTGGGCACCTTGCAGAAATGGACCATCATCTGGTACAGGCTGAACCTGCCCATTGAGCCCCTGATCTGGCACGGTCAGCTGATCTTGCTGTGTTTCCACCGGGATTCCCAGAGGGCTGAATACCTGGCAGATGACCTGGCCGCAGCGGTGGCTGGTTCGGAAGCCATGGTGAGCGCCCTGAAAAAACTGCATTTCGCGCCCAACTTTCACAGCATCCTCAGGGCTGCCGCAGACTCCAGCAACACCATGCACTTTTACCGGGCGTTTCAGCAGCACATCCGGCATGTCCCAGACTCGGAATTGCGCCGCATTGAACGGGCGGGCCTGCTGGAGGGGTCTAGGGTGGATGATTCCCACCCGCCCACGGTGTACCGCATCCAGCGCCTGAACACCCACTTCAAACCATCCGCTTTGCAATTGACCCCTGAGCAAACAGCGGCCATTGACCGGGAACTCCAGACCCTGGAAGCCGATTTGCAGGGTTTTGCCCTGGCTGCGTGGCGGGATGTGATGTCCCGCTGACGGCTTCAATGCAGCCCAGTACAGCCTGAGCATGCTTTGCCTGCAAGACGGTGGCTGTGAAGCCGTCTTCTACACAGCCTGTGACTTATCTCACTTGATGAAATAAAAAGCCGATCTACTTTACTGAAAACCTGTCGGATTCCAGGAAAAGGGCCTGAAAAGCTGGCTTTTGTTCTGCCATCTTGACCAGCAAGCCCAGAACCCGCTAAACTTATCTTACTGATCAAGATAAGTCATTTTCCTGATCCTCCTGAAAGGCTCCCATGCTGCGCAGCAAACTGCTCCGAGAAATTTACCAGCAACCCAACCTGGCCCGTGCAGACCTCACCCGCATCACCGGGGCCAGTTCTGCTTCGGTGACCCAGATCATCCGGGAACTGCTGGAAGAAGGTGTGGTGATCGAGCAGGGGAGGGAACAGGAAGGGCTGGGCAGACCCCGCGTGATGCTCAGCATTGACCCGGCGTTCCGGCATGTGGTGGGGTTGCGGCTGATTTCAAAACAGCTTTCCGGCAGTGTGCTGGACTTGCGAGGCAATTGCCTGTGCACCCTGCACCGCAATTTGCCTTCTTTCGAGGTTTCGCAGGTGCTGCAGGAACTGCAGGCCCTCACTGAAGACCTGCTGAACATGGCAGGTTTGCAAAGCAATCAGGTGCTGGGGGTCGGACTGGCCCTTTCGGGCATTGTGGATGTGACAAAACGCAGTTGCGTTTACTCTTTCCTGCTGGGCTGGAAACACGTTCCCATCGGTGAATTGCTGGAAGCACAGCTGGGCCTCCCGGTGGTCATTGAAAACGACGTGAATTCCATCACCATTGCCCAGAAGCTCTTTGGAGAAGCAGCTTTGCTGCAGTATTTTGCTGTGCTGTTCATCGAGGAAGGCATTGGGGCAGGGTTTTACCACCAGGACCGCCTGCTGACCGGACAGAACAACGCCGCTGGAGAAATTGGGCATTTCACGGTGGTGCGTTCAGGACGCAGCTGCATCTGTGGCAAGAAAGGCTGTTTGCAGGCCTACGCTTCCAGAGATGCCCTGCTGCAACAGGCCAGAGAGTTGGGTCTGGATGTGGAAACCCTGCAGGACCTTCATCAGGCTGCTCTGAACCAGGACCCCGAAGCCCTGCGCCTCTTGACCTTTGCCGGGCAACTGGTGGGACTGGCCCTGTCCTTCGTGATCGACACGCTGGATGTGCCTCTGGTGCTGGTTTACGCTGGTCCTCTCAGCGAAGACCTCACGTTTCAGACAGCTTTGCTGGAGGCTGTGCGTTACCATTCTTTGCCTCTGGTGGACTCTGAACGCAAGGTGGTCTTCAAGCCCGCCCAGCAGGATTTGTGGCTGTCTGGAGCCGGGAGTCTGGCCATCAATGCCTATTTGAACGGCGACATCACGCTTCCCCCCCTGCTTTCCCCTTCTTTTTCACATGACAGACCCCCGAGGTGATTCGCATGACCCAGAGCAGATTCGCAGATGACTTCAAGCTTCAGGTGCTCTCCGAGGTGCGCTCGGGCCGCAAGAGCGTTTCCCAGGTGTGCAGGGAGTATGGTTTCACTGACCAGACGTTTTACAACTGGCGCAACCGTTTCTCTGATTTGCCAGATGCAGGTTTCACAGCAGGTTTCTCTGCAGACGATGAACTGCAGCGCCTGAAACGGGAAAACGACCGCCTGAAACTGATGGTGGGGGATTTGAGTTTGCAACTGCACCAGTTGCAGCAGGCCCTGATGGTCACACACCGCAAATGAAGTCTGGCACTGTAGAAACCACCTGTGGGCTGCAGGTGCAAAAACCACAGGGCTGCTTTGCCGGAATGCCTGAACCGGGGCCTTGTGGCAGATGGTGTTCTGCTTCACGATGTTAAAAAACTGCGTCAGAAAGCCGTCATTTGAAGTGTGATACTTATGGGGTCAAGGAGCAACAATGCCCACCGACCAGGCCCAGACGCCAGACCTTTCCCTCTTGCAACCTCTACATGTGGTCCTGGTGTCCCGGACTTCGGATTCTTTGCGCCACAAGCTGGTGCGCAATAGGATGTTTGGCAGTCAGATTGTTGTGGACGCTTACCCTGACCTCGCTGCTTTTTTTGCTGCTCCCACGGGGCAGCTGGATTTGCTGATGCTGGACCTCACCAGTGCCCACGATTTTCATTGCGAGCAGCTCCAGGCCCTGCACCTCAGCCAGCCACAGCTGCCCATTTATGGCTACACCCTCTCTGAAACTTCCAGCCAGCCACCGTTGCCCTTTCTGACCCATTTGCGGAACCCATCCATGCATTCGCTGTACCAGACCTTGCAGGAAGAAGTGCGCAAACTGCTGCACCCTCCTTCTGCTGCTGTGGAGCTGAGGATTGTGCCGGTTCAGGAACCTCAACCCAACCAGCCATCTTCTGGGCGGCCTGCTGCCCTTGACCCCGTTCTGCCTGCAGAAAACCGCAACAGGACCTTGCTGCCTTCAAAACGCAAGGTGCCACCCATGTCTGCCATGTCCCGGAGCCTGCAAGCAGCCCTCAGGGGCATTGAGGGTGCAACGGCTGTCGCCATTGTCGATTACCACAATGCCAGGATGCTGGGTTCCGCTGGAGGAGGCATCAACCTGGAACTGGCCTGTGCAGGCAACACCGAGGTGGTGCGGGCCAAAATGCGGGTCATGGACCGTCTGGGCATTCAGGGCAGCATCGAGGACATGTTGATCACCCTGGACACCCAGTACCACATCATTTATCTGGTGCCCGGCATGTCTCTGTTTCTGTATCTGGTGCTGCAAAAAGACCAGGCCAATCTGGCGCTGGCCCGCTACAAACTCAAAGCCCTGGGGGCTGAACTGCGGGTTTGACCAGCACCTTTTGCAGGTCAGAGAGGGTGTCCCGCACCAGCTGGGTCCAGACGTGCGGATCATGTTCCCGGATCCAGCGTTCGAAAGCCATTTTGAACACCAGGATGCCTGTTTCTGCTGTGAGGGTGGCAAGTGGGTCAGCAAGCCCGCGTTGTTTCAGGGCACCTGCAGTGGCTGCAGACAGAACCGCCATTTTGCTGAGTTCACGGGCCTGCAACTCCGGGTGGGCATCGATGATGGTCTGCCTGAGTTTTGAGCGGTCCCGACGCTCCTGAAAGAAAATCCCTGCAGCTTCGAGGCCAGCCATCACCATTTCCAGTGGGGAAGTGCCCTCTGGTGCTTCCAGAACGGTCTTCACAATCACTTCTTGCAGCACCGGCGACCCTCCGAACAGCACCTCGCGTTTGTCCGCAAAGTGCCGGAAAAAGGTTCTTTCGGTGAGTCCTGCTTTTGCTGCGATTTCTGCCACGGTGGTTTGCTCAAAACCCCGTTCCAGATACAGTTCCATGGCGGCTTCTTCCAGCCTGCCCCTTGCGTTGCTTCCCCATCTGGCCATCTTGCTCCCGATTATACCTGCCCTGAATGATGACAGTCACTGACATGTGTGCTATGCTTCTGATGTCAGTGACTGTCATCAATTGATGGTGTGCTGGGCCTTCGCCTTGCAGCGCCCCACTGAACCACAGGAGGTTTTACCATGCGCATTTTTGTCACCGGAGCATCCGGCTTCATTGGCTCTGCTGTTGTCCCAGAACTCCTTGCCGCAGGACACCAGGTCATCGGACTGGCCCGCTCAGACCGCTCAGCACAGAACATTCTTGCCGCAGGGGCAGCAGTGCATTACGGCTCCCTCGATGATCTGGAAAGCCTGCGCACAGGTGCAGCCGCCGCCGACGGGGTCATTCACCTCGCTTACAACCATGACTTCTCCCAGCCCCAGGCTGCGGCCCAGACCGATTTTCAGGCCGTGCAAACCTTCGGGGAAGTCTTAAAAGGCTCAGACCGCCCGCTGGTGATTGCCTCTGGCGTGGTCGGACTGGCCCCCGGACGCCTCGCCACCGAACAGGACAAAAGCAGCACCTCTGCCCACCCCAGATTTGCCACGGCACAGGCCACCCTTGATCTGGCCCAGCAAGGGGTGCGCTCATCCGTGCTGCGCCTGTCTCCCACCGTGCACGGCAAGGGAGACCCCGGTTTTGTGGCTGTCCTGATCCAGATTGCCCGCCAGAAAGGGGTTGCCGGTTTCATCGAAGAGGGCAACAGCCGCTGGCCCACGGTTCACCGTCTGGACGCTGCCCGACTGTTTCGCCACGCTGTGGAAAAAGCCCCTGCTGGCTCTGTTTTGCACGGTGTGGCCGAGGAGGGCGTTTCCCAGCGCGACATTGCTGGCGTGATTGGAAGGCATCTGGGTGTGCCCGTCGCTTCCATCCCCGCAGATCAGGCCGCAGAGCACTTCGGCTGGCTGGCCCGTTTTCTGTCCCTGGACAGCCGCGTCTCCAGCACCCTCACCCGTGAATTGCTGGACTGGGAACCCACCCATCCAGGGCTGCTGGAAGACCTCGAAGAGGGGCATTATTTTGGTGTTCTGGCTTGAAGACTGAAACCAGCCCATGCTTCAAATCCCCTCTGGTTGAGGGGATTTTGCTGTTCCACAAAACCCAGACCGGTCGGCCTGCAACACCTACAGAAATTCCCATTACCATGAAGCATGACACTCTGGAATGAAAAACCCATTTTAAACGGACGCACCCTTGACCTTGTTCCCCTATCAGACCAGCATGCAGCAGGCATTCTGCAGCACTGGGATGAAGATTCTGCACGTTACCTTTCCAGGGGCGGCCCCAGCGAAACCACCCTGGAATCCCTCACCGAATACATCCAGAATTTGAACAACCTCCCCAACCGGGTGAACTGGGCGGTGGTCATGAAAACCGGAGAGGTGGCAGGCCGCATCTCCTACAGCGAACTCCGCGAGGCAGACCGCTGGCTGGAAATCGGCACCATGCTGACCTCAAAATTCAGAGGAGGCACAGCCAATCCAGAAGCGAAAATGCTGCTTCTGGAACGTGCTTTTGAGGTGCTGGATGCCGGACGGGTGCATTTCAAAGTGGACAGCCGCAATGCCCGCAGCCTCAGGGCAGTGGAAAAACTCGGGGCGGTCAGGGAAGGGACACTGCGCCGTTACCAGGTGCGCCCGGACGGTTACGCCCGCGACACCGTGATGTTCAGCATCCTGCCAGAAGAGTGGCCCGAAGTGAAAGCCCGTTTGCAGGCAAGGCTGGATGCTGCACTGGAGAGGGTTGAACATTCCTGAAAACCCGTCAATGTGCTGTCCAAGCACCAAGAAAACATGAATGCCTGCCGTTGTTTCCTGCGGGGAATGCCACATTGTGCCTCCTGTTTCATGCTCTAGTCTGAAGGCATCCAACCCTGGTTGCGACGGAGCGGAGTTTTCCGTTCCAGGATGGTTTTTGTTTCATCACCTGATCGCAAAGTGGGCTGGACCCCAGAAAATGCGAAATGAGGACCAGGCATGAAACACACCATCCGGTATGGAAATTTTGAGGGATTTGTTCTGCACCTGCAAAGCGCCCAGCGCCAGCAACGCTGGAGCGGAGGAAGCCGGGTGTACTGGCAGGTGCTGAAGGGCAACCAGAAAATCGACCAGGGCATGGCCGAAAACGAACAGATGGCTTTGCTGTATGCCCAGGAAGCCGTGAAACGGCACCAGCAACGTACAGTGCAGCAACAACCCACACCATCAGAAAAGCCAGCATGGACCCTCCAGGAGTTGCTGCAGGAAGCGGGTTTTCCGGGCGAAGACTCTGCTGCAGATTGAGGGATGTGCTGACAGACCCTGACCTGATCCTGTACCATCGGGTCACATGTCAGAGACCCACTATGTTCCGGTTTTCAGCCGCTTCACCCTGCAGGAGATGATGGACCACGCGCCCACCCCCTGGTTCGGGATTCTGGGCTTCATCCTTTCCAGGTTCGGGCTGATCAACACCGATCAGGGCAATCCTGCTCCCGGTCCGGTGGCAGAAGATCTGGCTCCTTTTGAGGAGATCCCCGAAGACTTCAGGTCCGGGGTGAACCGCGCTGTGGGTTTCATGCAGCAACATGGTTTTGAAGTGCTGTCCTACACCCACACCCCCTCTCCCACCGTGGCCGGAGCTTACCTGCTGCACCAGAACCAGCAGTGGGTGGCTTATGTGGCCTGCGTGAAAGACACCAGACCGGGGGCCGCTCAGGCTTACCGGGAAGTGTACTCCCTGCTGGGCTTTTCTGAAGAGGGCCAGTGTTACAGCGTCACCACCGCGCCTTTCATGCAGGTTCCGCATGTCTCCAGAATTTTTTTGCGCAATGCTGCCCCGGATAAAGTGCTGAGCACCTTTGAAAAGCATGTGCAGGGCAAAAACCTGAAAAGCTTGCACAACATGCAGGAGGTTGAGGAGGTGGTGGATGAGATGTCCCTGCGCAGCCACCGGGTGCTGGTCACCAGAGGAGCCAAAAAAGCCATTGCTGCCCCTGCACAACACCTGCCAGAGGAAGACCCGGACGATCTGCAGCGCTGAGCATGGTGTTGAAAATGTGCATGCCACAACAGGTTGAAAAACGTTCATCCCTTCCTTGCTGAAAGCCACTGACAAAGAAGCACCTGCACAATCCTGTTCTGGTGCCTGTTTGTTCTGGTGGCCCCTTGATTCGGGCGACCATCTTATAAAGTGAGGTCATGATTGTGCGCTCACTGCCCCCCCATCCGCTCTTGCAGGACTGGGCACAGTTGTACTGGCAGTGGGAATCCCTGCCCTTTGACCGTCCGGTGCAACACCAGATGCTGCCTGAAAGCATGGTGCGCATCACCTTCACAACCGGGCAGAACTGGACCCTGAAGTCAGAAGGCCCCATCGCATTTCCCTCTGCTTCCCTGGCGGGGATGCTGCTGCAACCCCAGCCGATGCTGGCCCATGGACTCAACCGCACGCTGGGGGTGGACCTCTACCCCTGGGGTGCCAGACAGCTTCTGAACTGGCAGGCCGGAGATGAACCGCTGGATTTGCACCTGACGTACAGCAAAATCAGCCTGGAGGTGTGCGGTTTGCTGGAACTTTCAGACTGGGATGGGGCCACCCAGCTGGTGGAAGACTGGCTGCTGTCCTTGCTGCTCTCCAGAGCCTATGGACCGGGAAAAGCAGTGCAGGCGGCCCTCAAGCTGTACGAAACCCTGGGCTCGGTCAAAATCAGCACCCTGGCAGAAGAGCTGTTTGTCAGCCCACGCCAGATGGAACGCCAGTTCGCCCAGCAGGTGGGCATCACCCCCAAGGTGCTGGCCCGATTGATCCGTTTTCATGAAAGCCAGCAGCGCATCCAGCAGGACCCTCTGGTGAATGTTGCAGGTCTGGCCACCGACCTGGGCTTCTTCGATCAGGCCCACCTGATCCGGGAGTACCGGCTGCTGGCCCACAGCACCCCAGGAAATTACGCCCAGATGGTTCTGCAGCGTTTCCGGGGGACTGAGGGAGACCTGGACAATTGATCCTGAAATCAGGATGTCGTTTTTTTCCAATCGGTCAGGCTGGGGTGCTGGCTATCCTTGGGGCATGACTGCACCGAACCTCAAAAAAAGCTCTGTTTATTTCCTGCTGGTGACCACGTTCCTCTTTGCACTGGGCATGTCCCTGGCCTTTCCCGTGCTGCCCTTCATTGTTTCTCAGTACGTGTCAGACACCGGAATGCAGGCCATTGTGATCAGCATTCTGGGGGCCAGTTATGCCCTGCTCTCATTCTTCTCTGCCCCTGTGATGGGCACCCTTTCGGACCTTTTTGGACGCAGACCTGTCTTGATGCTGGCCTTGCTGGGTTCTGCCATCGGGTATGTGATTTTCGGCATTGGAGGGAGCCTGTTCATGCTCTTTCTGGGCCGCTGCCTGGATGGTCTGACCGCAGGCGGCATGGGCACCCTGTTCGCTTACGTTTCAGACAGCACCTCTGAAGAAGACCGGGGCAAGGTCTTCGGACAGATCGGGGCCACGGTGGGCGCTGGCCTGATTGCCGGTCCTGCGCTGGGTGGTTTGCTGTCCCACCTGAGCCTCAGTGCCCCCATGTACGCTGCTGCTGCCATCTGCCTGCTGAACCTGCTGTGGGGTTATTTTGTGCTCCCGGAAAGCCTGCCCAGAGAACGCCGCAGCCGCACTTTTGACCTGAAGCACCTCAATCCGTTTGTGCAACTGAAAGAAGGCCTGGCCTCCCCACTGGTGCGCCGTCTGGTCACGGTGGCCGTGATGTTCACCCTGCCTTTCTCCCTGATGCAGATTGCCCAGCCCCTGATGTCCAGAGACGTGCTGCACTGGGACGCCGCCCACGTGGGAACCGTCTTCATGGTGGCGGGGGTGTGCGACATCATCGTGCAGGGCTTCCTGCTGTCATGGTTGTTCAAACGCTGGGGAGAAAAGGGCGTGGCCCAGACGGGACTGGTGCTGGGCATCATCGGCATCATTGGCATGGCCCTGCTGCCCCTCTTTCCCTCGGTGGTCCTGATGTATGCCAGTGTGGTGCTGATTGCCCTGGGAGAAGGCGTCTTCAATGCCGCCCTCACCACCCTGATTTCGCTGGCTGTTCCCGAAGACGAGCAGGGCCGCACCCAGGGCGGTGTGCACGCCATGAACGAACTGGCCCAGGTGGTCGGTCCACTGGTGGGAGGCCAGCTGTACTCCCGCTTCGGGGCCTCGGCATCGTTCGGGACCTGTGCTGGCCTGATTGTGCTGGCACTGGGGGTGCTGACCGGAACCCACAAGGTCTCCAGGGAGCCTGTAACCGCCTGAAATTTGCCTGCGCAGCAAGACCATCTCCTTGAGGGATGGTCTTGCTGGCGTTCAAGGCTGTGCTGTGGTGAAGGCCACGAAGGATTCTTTCAGCAACAGTCGATTGGATTTGAACACCTCTACAGCAGGTGTGCTCGCAGTGTGCACCCTGTAAACGTACCTTCCATTGGTGAAAGTGTAAACAGGATTGTCCCCTCCACTGGTTTTTCCGTTTTTGAGGGTCAGAGAAGGTTTGCTGCTGTTGCTGGCAAAATCAAAAGTCTGGTACTGGTACTGGCCATTGGTCTGCAAGGTGATGTAAACACTGCGCTTCTGCGTGACCCCCATGAAAGTGATCCCCTCAAACCAGCGGCAGGACACCGTGTGGTTGTTCCACCGGATGCTGGTGTAAGGGGTGGTGAACACCCGTTCCGGGTGGGCCTGCGCTCCAGGCTGGCTGGACCTCAAATAAGCGTCCCCGGTTGCAGCCCCCGACCAGACAAGGGGTTCATACACGCTGCCTGCTGCCCCTTCAGGTTCTCCCAGATGGTATTGCTGGTGCAGCAGGTTGTGAGGGGTTTTTTTGTTCCACCACCACAACTGCACCTGCTGATTTTGGGGGGCAGTGAGCAGAACCACCTGGGGATTCTGAGGGTCGCTGCTGTCACAGATGGCTTTTCCTTCTTGCCAGGAACCAGCCACCTTCAGGCGGGTGTGCTGTTCTGTCTGGGTTGAAGGGGTCTGGGCCAGGGTGACGCCCACCAGCAACATGAACATCAGGGCACTGCTTTTCAAAGCCAACATGCTTCAGGATGCCACCCTCCCATGAACAGGCCATGCTGTTTGGGTGAAGGATGTGCTTTCTGAGGCCCACCTGCATGAATCCCAGCAGATGGAGCGACCCGGCAAGATGGGCAGGTGGGCGAACTGTTTTGCACAGGCCAGGGGTTTCAACGATAAGGTGCGGACCATTGGGCACTGCCTTCCCATGTTTCGGGTGTATCGGGGGTAAACTGAAAGACCCTGATGCAGCCCTCGCCCAGCCCTGAACAACAAGCCATCCTGGAATGGGTGCTGCATGGCACGGGTCATGCGGTGGTGCAGGCCACAGCGGGAAGCGGCAAAACCACCACCCTGGAGATGGTGGCCCGTTTGCTTCCAGAAGACATCTCAGGCCAGTACTGTGCATTCTCCAAAGCCATTGTGGAGGAGTTGCAGGGCAGGCTTCCTGGGCACCTGAAGGTCAACACCCTGCACAGCCTGGGGTATCAGGTGATCAAGACCTTTTACCCGCAGTCCATTCAGCACCGCCCGGACAGCCTGAAGTACCGCACCCTGCTCACCCGTGCCCTCAGAGACGATGGCAAAGTGCCAGGGTTTTTCTCCCGTGAGGACACCTTTCAGGCCATTGAGTACCTGTTCGGATTGCAGCGGGTGGTGCGCATGACCTTCATCCCTCCCAGTGCTGCTCAGCAGGTCCGCCAGGCCGGACAGCGCTTCGATCTTCCCGAGCCCGACCATGAGGAGGTGACCCTATGGTGCCTGCAACGCCTGCCTGCCCTGATCCAGGAAGGCATTCGCAAAGTGGAAGGTCGGGGCTGGGTGGACTTCGAGGACATGCTGTATGTGCCGGTGGCCACAGGGCTGGATTACCGTTCGGTGGATTTTCTGCTGGTGGATGAAGCGCAGGACCTCAGCCCCCTGCAATTGCAGTTTGCCCTGGGCCTGATCCACCCAGGGGGCCGCAGCATCTTTGTGGGAGACGACCACCAGGCCATTTATGGTTTTGCCGGAGCAGACCACCATTCCCTGAAGCACATCGAAGACACCCTGCAGGCCACGGTGTTGCCCCTCTCCACCAGTTACCGCTGTCCACAGTTGCATGTCAAACTGGCTCAGCATTTTTCACCCCGCATGCAGGCCAGGCCTGCAGCAGCAATGGGCACCATCAAACACGTCAACGAAACCTTCTTCCTGAAAGCCGTGCAGGAAGGGGATCTGGTGCTGTGCCGTTACAATGCACCCCTGGCCAGCATGTACCACGAGCTGATCCAGCTGGGGAAACGCCCCAGGTTGCGCAAAGGGGATTTTTCGGATCAGCTTTTGAGGACCCTGCAGCAACTGTACCAGCACACAGATTTCAACCTGCAAACCATCCGCTTGCAGGCCGACACCCAGCGGGTGCAGGAAGAACGCCGCCTGAGAAATGCCCGTCTGGACCCCAAAGTGCTGCTCAAGAAAACCGTGGAGTTGCGGGACCGGCTGGATTCGGTGGTGCACCTGGCCACCACGGCCTATGAACAGGGCCACCACACCCTGGAAGCGGCCCGGTCTTACCTGCAAAACATCATCTCGGTGGAGCACGACTTCATCACCCTCAGCACGGTGCATTCGGCCAAGGGGCTGGAAGCTTCCCGCGTTTTCATCCTGCACCCCGAAAAAATGACCCCCACCTATGCGCTCACCGAGGAAGCGGTGAGGGGAGAGCAGTGCGTGCAATTTGTGGCCCTCACCCGTGCCCGGGAGGCCCTGTATTTTGTGGAAGAACCCCTGCATGAGACTGTAAAAGGGGTGAACCGGTGACCCAGCAGCTTCCTTTTGCGCTGGACGACCAGGGCCGGGTGTCTCACCCGCTCACTGCATCCCACAAAGGTTTTTACACCTGTCTGGAGTGTCAGGGTCGGCTGAGGCTCAGGCGTCACCTGCCTGGAGCAGACCGCATGTTTTTTGTGGCCCATTTTCAGCATGCAGGCCAGCATTCCTGCAAAGCCACAGCAGAAACAGTGGCTTTGCAGGCTGCCCGCAGGCTTTTGAAAGCCCGTGTGCTGCAAGACCTGCAAAACAGCGGAAAAATCCGGCTGCTGCGACCCTGCAGGTCCTGCCAGACAGGGGTGGAGGAAACCCTGGGCATCCCGGACTGGGCAGAGGTGCAGGAAGATGTTCGGGTGCAGCTTGCTGACAGGTTGCTCAGGCTGGATGGGGCAGTGCTCGCTGCAGAGCAGGTGAAGCTGGGATGGGTGTTGCAGCCAGCACCTGTGGACCTGCTTCCAATGCCGTTTCCGGTCTGGGAACTGGACTTCTGGCGGGTTTTGCAGCACAAACCCCTGTGGGTTGCAGACTGCCCTGCGGAGGTGCTCTGTGCAGATTGTGAACGAAAAACAGCGCAGCAAATGGAAAACCCTGCAGATGAAGCCAGCACCCCACACAGCAGGGTCTCCCAGGCCTGGAACCAGCTCACCTCCAGAAAAGCCATAGAAACCCTCACCCAGAACAGTGAACGCACCCCCCGTGAAAGGGCAGTCCAGGTCCTCAGGCAACAGGGGGTCAATTATCGGGACCTCAAAGACCTGGGGTTTGTCACCCTGCTGATTCCCTGCCCGGATTGTGGTGAGGAAGTGGTTTTTGCCACCTCCAAACCTGCAGTGGTGCGACAGCACAAAGACCAGCTGGGTTCTCTGGTCACCTGGTTGCCCGGTCAGCGCCGCCACATGCACGTGTGCAGCCACTGCGGAGCACAGCATCCTGAAGAATGGTTCTGGGAAGCCTGGCAGCACAGGCTTGGAGAGCGGGTTTAACCTGCTGAATGGAGGGGTGGAACAGGCTTCTGAGCCTGTTCCACCCCTCCTGGCTTGACCTGCTCTATTTGTTGCGCAGTCGGACGGTGAAGGTCTGGGGACCTGTTCCTGGCACGTAAATGATTTTGCCTCTCAACTGGGAAGCCACCTGCAGCCGGATGTTCAATTGCATGGTGGCGGTGTTGTATTCAAAAGGATTGAAAGCCACCCCGGCCTGATTTTTGTTGCGCAGGTTGTCTCCCACCAGGTACCAGGTGGCGTTGCTGACCGTGCTGGGCATGACGGGGGTGATGCCATTGCAGGCGGTGGTGGTGGTGTCCTGACACACCGTGGTCCGGTATTCCAGCAGCACCATGGTGTTGCTGTCGGCCCAGGGGTTGGTGTTTTTGTAGGCTGCGGCGATGCTGCTGCGGGCCTCCATGCGGTAAACCATCAGAAAATAGGCATCGATCTTGTTGGGCCGGGTGGCATCGGTTCCCAGCGAAGCAGGAACCATCACAGCAAAACAGGGATTGGCGGTGTTGCTGATGCTGCATGACAGTCCATTGACGGTCATGCTGGTTTTCACATCCACGGCGTGGCGGGTCATGTCTCCCACATAACCGCTGACTTCGGCCAGGGTGATCAGCTTCAAAGCCCGGTCCTGCTGCTGGGTGCTGTAGTTCAGGGTGTTGTTTTCGATGGACACCAGTGCTGTCAGGATGATGCCCATCAGGGCCATGGAAATCAGCATTTCGAACAGGCCAAAGCCCCAGTTCTTGTGGTGTTTCATGATGTGGGCCTTGCATATTCAGCCACATAATTCAGGCTGGAAGATCCAGATTTGGTGCAACTCAGGGTCAGGCGTTTCCTGAGGGCTTTGGAGGGCGCAGCAATGTTGTCTGGATCTGTCACCTGGACCGTGCAGGTGTAATCCGTGATCAGGTTGCTGTAAGAGGGCAGGGTTCCTGCATCAAACGTGGCCTGGGTTTTCCAGTTGCTGGCCACCGTTTCCATGTACTGCTTCACGGCCAGGGTGGCCGTCTGGTCGGAAGTGGCATTCCGGTTGAGTTTGGTCAGCGGAATCACATTCATGCTCATGGACGCCAGACCCACCAGCAGGGTCATGCTCACCAGAACCTCCACCAGGGTGAGCCCCCGGTTCTGGCTGGATGCGGGTGCTTGTTTCATTTGACCACCACTTTTCCGATGAGCCCCACCACATTGACGGTGCGGGAATAACTGCTGTTGGATGACAGGCTGATGGTGTAAGAACGGATGTTGGGGGAGGCCACGCCAACAGGGGAAATGGTGGTCCCAAAAGGAGGGTAGAAGGTGATGGTGCTGGTGGCATTGGTGCCAAGGGCGATTTTGGTTCCTGAGGGCAAGGTGGTGGTGCTGGTTCCAAGGGTGTAGGAGTTGGTGCTTGTGTTGATGGTGATGGTGCGGGCGGTGTTGGTCTTTTTGACGTTGAAGCGCTGGTTTTCCACGTCGCGTGCAAACTGCTCGGCGGCCTGATTCACTTTCGCGGTGTTCACAAAATACCGGTAGGGAGAAAGGCCCAGGGCCACCAGCAGACCGAGCACCGCCAGCACCACCAGCATTTCAAGCAAGGTGAAACCAGAGGATGTGAAAGTTTTCATTTTTGCCTCCAGGTGGCCGTGATGGGAATCACGCTCACGGTGGCCAGCAACTGACCGCGCTTCAGGAAGATGCTGGAATCGTAGGTGATGTTCATGCCCCCGGCGGCTTTGGTGCCTCCGGTGTTGACCTGGCCCTCCACCACCACTGCGCCTTTGATGGTGGCCTGACCCTGGTTGCTGAGGTCTCCCATGATGTAGAGCAGTCCAGTGAAGCCTGCATTGCAGGTGCCGTTGAGGGTGAGGCTTCCGGTGATGATCAGGATGCCGTCTCCGCACAGGTAGCCATTGTTGAGGCTGATGCTTGAAGAAGTGGTGGCGTAGTTTCCGGTGGGACCCACCCAGGTGATTTCGGTGGGAACAAGGCTGGTGGGCACGGTGCTGTAGATTTTGGAGAGGTTGTAGACATCCTGTTTGGATTTGCCACTGAAGGTCTGTCTAAAGAGGTTTTCACCGCTCAGGATGTTGCTGTTGTTGGCGGCACTGCTGGGAAAGAGGCTGGTGTTGTTGGCAGCACTGATGCCGAAAGCCGAAGAAGCGCCGGGCACGTAACGGCTGATGCCAGTGCCTTCCAGAAGGTTTGCAGCAGCGGTCTGGGTGAGGGCGGTTCCCAGGGTGTTTCCCACCGAAGTGGCGGTGTATTTGACATCCAGATAACCACTGTTGAGGTCTGCAGAAGAGGTATATCCAGAGCCCGTGACCTGGGCACGGTACACCACACCTCCAATGGTCATGTACACCACGTCGTTGACGTAAAACCCGGTGGGGTCACTGATGGGGATGCGGGCTGTGGTGGAGGTCACATTGGTGGCGGCCCCCCGGGCAGCGAATTGAATCAGGTCCACTGCGCCGCCTGAGGCCACATTGGCATTGCCGCTTCCCTGGGCGGTGAGCTGCGAGACCGTCAGGGTGCTGCCGCTCTTGCTGGTGACTTTGAAGTATTTGCCGCCAACACGAATGTAGCTGTTGGCGGCAAAGTAAGAAGCATCTGCGCTGTTGACGGTCAGGACGTTGCTGCTGCCACTGTTGAAAGCTGCGGTCAGGGTGCTGAAGTTGGTCAACACCCCGTTGTTGGCAGCATTCAGGGTGGTGCTGTAGGTGGTCTGGCTTCCAGATCCAGAGGATGCATAGGGTGCACCCAGCAGTGCGCCACCCCCGGTCAGTTGAATGCTGGGATAACTGGTGAGGGCTGCTGGGATGGCGAGGTTGGTGGTGGGAGGCTTGGTCACCTGAAAGTCCTGCAACACCGTCTTGCTGTTTGAGGCCGTGGCGGTGCTGGTCCCCACGGACCTCACGGTGATGGAAGATGCTGATGCGTTGTAGTCCACCACACTGACGGCCACCGAGTTGGTTCCCAGGGTGTAGGAAGACAGTTTGGCAGTGTAAGGACATGTTCCAGCGGAACTGTTGCCTGGAGCACGGCTGCCCTGCACCCAGCAGTCAATGTCCGAGATCTGCCCGGTGTATTTGGACAGTTGAATGCGGGCCGCGAAACTGTTGATCCCCGCTTCTGCGCCCAGCAGGCTGTTGTAAGCCAGTCTTTCTGTGGCGCTCCCGGTGCGGGCCGTGACCACAGTGCTGGAAACGGTCGCCATGAGGGTACCCATGATGATCAGCGAGATCAGCAACACGATGATGAGGGTACTTCCCGAGGTTTTTTGCAGCATGGTTCACCTTCCAGAACGGTTTGCGTTGTGGTTCTTTCAGCGTATGGGCGCTGGTTTGATTGACCTGCTGAGTGTACAGCGCAAAGCTGACTTCAAAATTACATTGCGGGGATTTGATGGTTACATTTCTGGGTTCAATAAAAAGAAATTCCCCCATCTGGCAAAGTGGTTTTTTTATCTTGTAATAAAGATGTAAATATTACCAGAAGTCATGTTGCTGATCAGGTTTTGTTTTGCTCTGTGTTCAGCAAGCAAAGCAATTTCCACCACAAGAAAAACCTGTGAAGTTCATCTGCCAGACCCCAGCTGCAGTCCGCAAAGATGCAACCTGAAATTTCCCGTTCTGCAAAGGGTCGTTCTGTTTGTGCTGGCAAGGCCGGGGTTTGGACTCAGCAAAACCTTTCGTCACAATCAAGTCAGGAAACTTTTTACACTGTGTTTCAGAAACCCCCTCAGGTCTGATCATGTTGAGAGAACTTTCCCACCCCCGCGCCCCTTCAGGAGGCATCAGGTGAACCGAGAACCCCAGTTGTACCGCCAGGTCCATACGGATACGCTGCATGCCCCAATGGAAACACGCCATCCAGAAAACAAAAATGGTTTGCACCCCTGGAAGATCCTGCTGGTGGAACCAGATGCACAATTGCAGGATGTGCTGACAAACCACCTGCAAGCCCAGCAATACCAGGTTCAGGTGGTGTCCACCCTGGCTGCTGCCCGTCAGGTTCTGCGTTCCAGTCCACCAGATGTGGTCTTGCTGGACCTGGACTTTCCAGATGGGGAAGGCTTGAACCTGATCCAGGAGCTGCAGCAGAACCTGCCTGTTCTGGTGCTTTCGGCCCGCAACGCCGTGGAAAATCGGGTGAAGGTGCTGTCACAGGGTGCAGATGACTGTCTGACCAAACCGTTCTCGCTGGAAGAACTGGAAGTGCGCCTCAGGGTGCTGTTGCGCAGGCTCAAAGTTTCAGGGAAAGCCCTTTACACCTCTGGCACATCTCTGGACGTGGATTTGTTGCGCCTCAGCACCGCCAGAGGCTATGTGCAGGTGACCGATCAGGAAGCCCGTTTGCTGGAAATGCTGATGAAAAACATCTCACGGGTGGTGTCGCTGGAACGTCTGGAACACCATGTGTATGGAACACAGGTGCCCTCCTCCAACAGCCTGACCGTGCGGCTCTCTGCCATCAGGCGCAAACTCAAGCAGATTCACAGCAGCCTGCACCTGGGTGCCCTGCGTGGAGAAGGATATGTGCTGTTCTACCAGCAGTAAGCCTGGATGCACCTTCAGCTTTTTTTGCGGTTGCGGTGCTGCAGCTTCATATGGAAATGTTTCCTGCAAAGCAAATTGCAGGGCAATTTTTCAAAGCTTATTTTTCCAAAGCATGTTCTGCAAAGCAAAGGAAAGAACAGCTTTCCCAGAACAAATGCAGCTGAATCATCTGAAGCCTTACGGAAGTGTCCTTTGGGAACCCGTAACATCAGGCCATGTTCTTGCTTCTCACGGGCCTGGCCCTTTTTCTGTATGGTGTTTCCCTGGCGGGGAGCAGCCTGCAGGCTTTGCTGGGAAAAGGCATGCGCCGCATGCTGGCCCAGGTCACCCGTTCCACCTTTGGGGCGGCCCTGGTGGGCACGGCGGTCACTGCTGTGGCCCAGTCGGGCACCATGATCACCCTCATCACCGTTGATTTTGTCAATGCCGGGATCCTGCGCCTCAGGCAGGCCCTGATTGTGGCTCTGGCCGCAGGCATCGGGGGCACCCTCACGGTGCAACTGCTGTCCCTGAACCTGGAGAACATCCAGTACCCCCTGATCGGAGCCAGTTTGCTGCTGACCAGCAAACGCATCCTGGGGGGCAAACTCGGTCAGGCCCTGCTGGGTTTTGGTTTGTTGTTTCTGGGTCTGGACCTGCTGATGGATTCGCTGTCTCCCCTGAAAAACGACCCTCTGGCCCGTCAAATCATTTCCCTGCTGGCCGACCATCCCCTCACCCTCACGCTGTTTGGGGTGTTTCTGGCGGCGGTGCTCTTGCAGAGCAGCAATGCCACTGCCACCCTCGGTCTGGCTTTTCTGGGCGGCGGCCTGATCACAGAGGTGCAGAGCATCGCCCTGATTGTGGGGGCCAACATCGGCACCACTGTGTCGGCAGTGACGGCCAGCCTGAACAGCAATGTGGACGCCCGCCGGGCCGCCATCGGGCACCTGGCTTTGAAGATCCTGTTTGGGGTTGTGGTGGTGGTTTTTGCAGGTCAGGTGGCAGGCTGGATTTCTGCTTTCAGTGCCGGAGGAGAGCGCTTTGTGGCCAACGTGCACACCCTGTTCAATGTGCTGGTGCTGCTGGTGGTGGTGCCCTTCCTGACCCCCATTGTGCGGTTGCTGGAGCGTGTCATTCCCACCCCACCGGACCCCCATGCCCCCAGATACCTGGATCTGGAACAGCCCGTGCAGGATCCAGAACTGCTGTACGGACTGGCCCTGCGGGAAACCGTTCATGTGGCTGAACGGACAGAGGGGCTGTACGAGATGGCCATCCAGCGGCTGCATGGCAAAGACGTGCAGGAACAGGTGGAAGCGGGCGAGCAGCACGTGGACCGTCTGGTCAACACCGTGGTGATCACGCTGGGTCGCCTGAGTGGCAAAGTGGAGGAGTCCCGCCTGTCTGCACTCTTGCTGGCGGTCAATGAACTGGAAGCCATTGCAGACCTCTGCAAGCGTCTGGTGCGGCAACCCCGCAAACTGGAGCGGCGCGGTCACCGTTTTTCCAGCGAAGGCGAGCGGGAACTGCTGGACAGTGCAGCGCAATTGCGGGAGCACATGGTGCGCTGTGTGACCTCGCTCAGCGAACGGCGCAACCTGGTGCAGGACGGGGAGGCCTTCGAGAAAAAACTGATTGCCCAGCGGATCAGTCACCTGCACCGCCTCTCCGAAAAAAGCGACTCCCGCGAATCCAGCAGCATCCACCTGGACATCATGACCGTGCTTGAGCAGATCCACAGCGGATTTAACCGGGTGGCGAGGCTGTCAGAGGAAATCTGAGGGACTGCAGCATGATTGGGTTTTCAGGGGTTTTGCACCTCCAGCCTGCAAACCCCTGAAAACCTCCAGAAACCGACCATGCTGCAACCATGCCGCTTTTCCTAATCTGGGATTACACAAGGAGATCCCATGAAAAACCCTCTGAAAAATTCTGTTGCAATCACCCTTTCTGCCCTTCTGATGGGCATTTCAGGCCCCGCTTTTGCACAGCAATCTGTCATGGTCAGCGGCGTGGTGCTGGGCACCAACGGCAAGCCCATCCCGAAGGCAAAAGTGATCATCCGCCCGGCCCTCACCAGTGGACAGGTGGATGTGCGCACCAATGCAAACGGCAAATACGAGGCTTTTGTGCTGCCCAGACTGCCTTACCATGCCTACGCCACCGCAGAATTCAAGTACCTGAACAGAACCTACTGCCTGAGGGTCGCCCCCGAGAAAAGCCAGGGTTATGAGACCTTCACGCCCAGCAAAAACCAGGTGTTGAACTTCAAACTGAAACTCTCTGGCGAGATCGAAGACCTGGAAAATGGCTTCTGGGGAGGGGAGATCCGGCTGTTCAGGCGCGATGTGGAGCAGGGTGACACCGCCGAACTGACCTTCACCCCCCAGGGTCCCCTGGTTGATGGCAGCACCGGAAAAGTGGTGAAAAGAACGGAAAACGAGTACCTGATGGTCTACGACATCCCCATTGGGCAGTACAAAGTCAGCGGGGTCCTGCACAAAGCCAATGGCAGCACGGTTCCCCTGCTGCTCAGCCCCAACGACGACCAGTACAAAAACGAAGCCCTTTTTGAATTCAAACCCTCGGGGTGCAGTGTGGTCACCCACGGCATCGAACGCGGCTTTTTGTACTACAAACCCGTCACTGCTCCCTGATCAGGTGTTCTCAGCGTAATTCAGCAGCTTCTCGACACTCTCGATGGTGCCCACCACCACCAGGGTGTCGTGCTCCGCGACCCGGTCATCGGCCTTGGGGGTGATGCGCACCTGACTGCCTTTCTTGAGGGCAATCACCTGCACCCCGAAACGGTTGGTCAAATTCAAATCCCGCAAGCTTCCCTCGATGCGCTGGGTGGCATGCACCTCCACAATGGCGTAATCGTTGCCCAGGTCGATGTCATCGAAGCTGTGGGGCCGCACCAGCTTGCGGGCCAGCCGCACCCCCATGTCGTGCTCGGGGCGCACCACCATGTCTGCCCCCACTTTTTCCAGCACCCTTCGGGTCATGTCATCGATGGCCTTGCAGACCACGTATCTGGCCCCTGCGCTTTTGGCGGCCACCGTGGTCAGGATGTTGGCTTTGACATCTGCCCCGATGGCCACAACCACCACATCAAAATCCTGAATGCCAATGGCGGCCAGTGCCCGTTCATCGGTGGCATCCACCATGGCCACGTGGGTGACCTGGTTCATGATGCGCTGCACGTTCTCTTCCTGCTCGTCGATGGCGACCACTTCATGGCCAAGCTGGTACAGGGTGGTGGCCACTGCTGTTCCGAAGCGGCCCAGACCGATCACCAGATATTGCTGTCTTTTCATGTTGCTCCTTTCAGCCAATCTGCCCTTCAACCGATCTGGATGTTGCGGTCTGCCGGGTAATGCACCAGTGCCCCTTTGACAGAGCGGGTGCTCAGGGCAATGGCGAAGGTCAGCGGCCCAATTCTGCCGATGTACATCAGGACAATCAGGATGATTTTTCCGGCATCTGAGAATTGCCCGGTGGCGTTCATGCTGAGGCCCACGGTGCAAAAGGCACTGAAGGTCTCGAAAATGATTTGCAGCAGGCTGAGTTTTCCGCTCGCCAGGTTTTGCTGTTCGGTGAGGGTCAGCAGAAACAGCGCAAACACGATGATGCTCAGCGACATCACCGCCACCACGCCCGCCCGCATCACGGTGTCCATCTCGATGCGCCGTTTGAATGCCACCATCTCGCCCCGTCCACGCAGCATGCTCCACATGCTGGTGATCAGCACAAAGAAGGTGGTGGTTTTGATGCCGCCTCCGGTGGAGCCTGGATTGCCCCCCACGAACATCAGCATGATGGTGATCAGCAGGGTTCCGTGGTGCATCAGGCCGTAATCGACGGTGTTGAAGCCCACCGACCTCGGGGACACCGAATGAAAAAATCCAGCCACCAGTCGGTCGGTCCAGGGCAGTTTGCCCAGGGTGCCCGGATTGTTCCATTCCAGGGCCGTGATGGTCACAAACCCCAGCAGCAGCAGGAAAGCGGGGGTCCACAGGGAAATCCAGGCGTTCAGGTCCAGGCGGTGCTGCCTGGGTTTCTGCAGGTGCAGCAGCCAAGAAGCCATCACCAGAAACCCCATGCTGCCCAGAATCACCAGCACCGAGACCACCAGGTTCAGGTAGGCGTCTCCTGCAAAACGCATCAGGCTGTCCGGGTAAAGGGAAAAACCAGCATTGTTGAAGGCACTCACTGCATGAAACGCAGCGAAGTACAGCCCCCGCAGAGGGCCTTCGATGGGCAGGAAATGCAGGTACAGCAGCAGGGTTCCGGCCAGTTCAATCACCACCACGAAGCGGAAAATCTGCAACAGGATTTGCTTGACCTCTCCAGAATTCACCCCACCCAGCTGGGTCGCCAGGGTCAGGCGTTCCTGCACCCCGATGCGCCGCCCGGCAAAAACCGCGAAGGCCGTCCCGAAGGTCAGGATGCCCAGTCCGCCCATCTGGATCAGCACCATGATCACCAGTTCGCCCCACACACTGAAGGTGCTGGCGGTGTCCAGCACGTTCAGCCCGGTGATGCACAGGGCACTGGTGGCCGTGAAGAGTGCGTGCAGCACCCCAACCTCTTTGTCGGGTGCTGCACTGAAAGGCAAAGACAGCAGCACCGTGCCCACCACCAGACCGATCAGGAAGGTCAGGGCAATCATCTGGAAAGGGTTGAGGGAACGGCTGAATTTGACCATGGGGGTGTGCTGTTGAGGATCAAAGCTGAAGTGAAAAGCTGTCCCATCTTACCCCGAGCTGCCCCCCTGAGGACTGTGGGGGTTGCCGGAATGTCTGGTTCTCTTCTGTGCTGCCCCTGAGGCGGGTGCGAAAACGTCAAAAACACTGAAAAGCTTTGCAGGGACATCACAGAAATTCCCTTGCTGGCCGTGAGAAATCTGACAGACCCTCTGGATTACCCTGAAGACAAAGGTTTGCAAAGGAGATCCCCATGCCCAGTGCCCCCCTTCCCATCGGAATCTTGCTGGACGCCTGTGATGCTTACCAGCAGCCCATCATCACGGGACTGCAGCGCACACTGGAGCAACATGGCCTCTCCAGTGTGGTGTTTGTGGGACGCGAATTGCGCTCTCCCCACCGGGGCCACCAGCAGGCCAACCGGGTGTACCAGCTGGCCCACCAGCAGATGCTGCGTGGTCTGGTGGTGTTCACGGCTTCGCTGGGAAATGCCCTCTCAGACCAGGAATTTCTGGATTTTCTGCAGCCTTATGCCGGGCTTCCTGCGGTCACCATTGGCCGCAAACTTCCCGGTTGGCCTGCCGTGATGCCAGACAACCTGTCGGGCATGCGGGCTTTGATGCAGCACCTGCTGCAGGTCCGGGGGTGCCAGCGTTTTCTGCTGGTGCGGGGCATCGAGCACAATGCAGACTCCCAGGAAAGGGAAGGGGAGTTTCGTCAGGCTTTGCAGCAAGCCGGGATTGCTTTTGATGAAGACCATGTGCTGACCGGAGGTTTTTACGGACCCAGAGCCAGAGAACTCGCCCTGCAGTTCTTTCAGCACCCCCAGAACCGGGACATTGACGCAGTGGTGTGTCTGAACGATGAAATGGCGCTGGGCGTGATGGCCGCCCTGAAAACCCTGCACCTGCGGGTGCCAGAAGATGTGCTGGTCACCGGCTTCGATGACATTCAGGAGGGCCGACTGCACCTCCCTCCCCTCACCACGGTCAGCCAGGGTCTGGAAGCCCAGGGAGAGGCCGCCGCCCACCTGATGGCTGAACTGCTGGGAGGTGCCCCTGCCCCTGAAATGCGCAAGGTGCCTTCACAGCTGCTGTTGCGGCAATCCACAGGCCTGTTGAACACCTCCAGCAATCCCCATGTCCTGCAGTTGCTCCCAGAGGCTGCAGGGTTGCACCAGCTGTTTCTGGACACCCTTGAAAAACAGGGAGATTTGCAGCAGGTGCTGGTCCGCTGGAATGCCCTGATGTTCCAGCGCATGTCGCAGGGACTTTCGCTGGAGGTGCTGGACGATGTGCTGTGCCACTGGAGCACCCAGCCCCTGGATGGCTGGGACGTTGCCCAGCTGCAGCAGCACCGTGCGCTGCTCTCAGAAATGCACAGCCAGCTGTTTCAGGCCCAGAGAATTGCCATGATGCACCAGCATGCCAGCGAAACCGCCCACCACCGCTTTGCCACCCAGAACAGCCTGGTGTTTCACAGCCGCATTGATTTGCCTGACCTGATGCAGGCTTTCCTGTGGTATGTGCGGCAACTGGAAGTGCAGCATTTTTACCTCACGGTTTTTCAGGACGATCCCCCCGGCACAGCAATGCTGATGCTGGACCTGGACCACCCGGATGCTGCTCCAATGGCTTTTTCGGGCCAGCACCTGTTGCCAATGCAGGTGGTGCACGGGCTGCGCAGCGGACAGTGGTGGGTGTATCCGCTGTCCACGGCAGGAGAATGGTATGGCTGCATGGTGTTTCAGGCCCCCAGAGGGTGGCAGGTGCACCATGAAACCTTCCGCAGTGTGCTCACCGAGAGCTACCACCAGTTCTGGCAGCGCGAACAGCTGCAGGCCCACGCCAGCCAGCTGGAATGGCAGGTACAACTGCGCACCCATGAACTGCAAGCAGAAATCCTGGTGCGTCAGGCCACCGAGCAGCAACTGCAGGAAGCCAACAGGGAACTGGAACGGCTGGCTTTGCTGGACGGCCTCACCGGGCTGTACAACCGCATGGCCCTGGAGCGCAAACTCCACGAGGAATTTCTGGACCACCGCAGGCGCGAACGCCCCCTGGGGGTGATTCTGTGCGATGTGGATTTCTTCAAGAAGTACAACGACCTGTACGGCCATCCCCAGGGTGACGAATGCCTCAGGCGGGTGGCCCGCATTTTGCAGGGTGCAGCCAGAAGGCCCCGTGACATGGCTGCCCGTTACGGAGGCGAGGAATTCCTGCTGCTCCTGCCAGAAACCGATCTGGCCGGGTGCCTGAGGGTGGCAGAAGACATCCGTTTGCGGTTGCAGGCTTTGCACTTGCCCCATGCGGCCTCTGAAGTGGCCGAGCAGGTCACCCTCAGCCTGGGGGTGGTGAGTGTGCTTCCGGAAACAGGCATGCGGGTCCAGGATCTGGTCCAGCAGGCCGATCAGGCCCTCTACCATTCCAAACAGCAGGGCCGCAACCGTGCCACTGCCTTTCACCTGTCCATTTAGAGCCTTTGACAGAAGAACAAGAGGGTTTGATCTCTGAAGGGTGTTTTTTGAAATGTTAAGGCAAGGATTCAACCGAATCCTTCCATTTCACGGATCAACGCAGCAGGAGGTCAGGAAGGTTCCCAGCGGTTTTCCAGGGGATTTTCAGCAGCCAGGAAAGCCATCAACACAGGGATGGCCTGTCTCAGACGTCCCTGGTAAGGCAAGTGGAACCATGAAAAGCCTTTCTTAAAGATGTGATGCCTCAATCCTCTTCGCCTCTATGCGTGATCCAGATCAGTCAATCCAGACAGGAATTTTTCAAAAAGACAAAGCTTATTGCAAAAATCCCTGGATTCCAGAGCCTCCTCTTGTAGAAAAGGTTTTCATGATGTAACGTAATTGCACAGCCAAAACCCATCTCTTCCCGACGCTTTCCCACCCTGGTCTGTTTGATCCTGCACATGTCCGAAATTCTTTCCTGCTGTTGTTGATGCGCAGGAAAAGCCCTTTCATGCCCAAAACCAAGGAGTTTCCATGAAAAAGTCCCTGATCCTGTCTTCACTCGTGTTCCTCGTGGCTTGCAGCAACACCCCAAACCCCCACAACATCCACAAACAGGAGGACAGTGGCACCCCACTGGACGGTCAAACCTGGACGGGAAGCAGTTTCTACGACAATTTTTCCTTCTGGGGATACAACAGCAACCTCTGGCAGGCCGTGGACAACTTTAATGGCAGTCCCTTCGGATGCACCTTCAGCACTGCCAATGCTGCTCCAGACAATGGTGCCCAGGCCAGTGGCAAGCTCAACCTGATGCTCAACACCTCGGGAACCCGCTGTGCAGAGCTGCACACCAGAGAAAGACTGGCAGCGCCCGGATCCACCATCGGGGGCACTTTCAACCTGGACAATGTTTCCGGGACGCTGGCCAGCATCTTCACCTTCAAGCGCTGGGACACCGGAGGCGGAGCCTGGCAGGAAATCGACATCGAGTACATCCCCAACTGGCCCGGAGCCACCACCACCAGCAAAGCCCGGTATCACGTGGCGGTGATTTATCAGGCCACCTCGACCTCTGACAAATACATGTACGAGGGCTTCATTGACGTGGGCACCGGGTTCACCAACCCCAACGACTACACCACCGCGCTGTTCAACTGGGATGTGGGGTCGGTGCAGTGGAAATATGGAGATGCAGTGATCTTCACCATGAACAAAGGCACCCCACCCGCCGAATCCTTCAATTACGCTGAAAACGGTTACACCGTGCACGTCTACCAGAACAACACCTATGGCAGCGCGCTCAATGTGGATCCCGCGCATTTCCCCAGTGACCCCACCTACATCTTCATGAATTACTGGCGCGGAGACAACGCCTCTGGCATCCAGTCTTTCATGGGCCCTTACACCAACACCCTGGATTCCACAGCAAGGTACGGCGGTCTGTTCTACACCCGCTGGTGAAGGGCTGATCAAGCGAAGTGCTTTCCCTCCCTGTCGAACCAGACAGGGTTTTTTGCTGGAGTCTCCAGTGCTGCATCCCACCTGCAAAGCCCACAACAAAGCACAGATCCCTCAACTTTCAGGGCAACCCTGCACCGAAAGCTGAGTTGCAGCACACTGATGGGCAAGGAGAAGCAAAGCCCATGAAAACCCTGAAACGCATGACATCCATCCAATCCATCCAATCCCTGCTGTCTGGTCTGCTGCTGCTGGGCGCAGTCAGTTGCAGCACCACCCCCACCATTCAGCAAGGCCCTGAGGCCTTCCAGGACACGGCAGCCACCCCTTCCACCGAAGTGCAGGCGCAGGCCATCAGCGACCGCAACACCATCGTGAGCCGTGCCCAGAACTGGGTGAACCTCGCCATTCCCTACAACCAGGGGGCGTATTACCAGGGGTACCGGCAGGACTGCTCGGGACTGGTGAGCATGGCCTGGGACATCGGCACCTCTGCCGTCACCAGCACCCTCAAGAATTACGCCGTCACCATCCTGCGCGACCAGTTGCAACCTGGAGACGCCATCAACAACCAGGGCATCGGCAACGCTGGACATGTGGTGCTGTTCAAAAGCTGGCTGAATGCCCAGCGCACCCGCTTTGTGGCCCTGGAAGAAAACGGCGGCTGGGGCAAAGCCGTGCAGACCAACCTCACCCTGGTGCGCAAAGGGGCAGGCTGGACCATTCAGGAATATGAAAATGTGGCTCCCGGTCCCTACGTGTTTCAGCGCTCGAAAGCCACCAGCAGCCCAACCTGCGTCAACCAGGACCGGGGAGCAGGCTGGGTGCTGAGTCCCGGACAGAACCTCAGCGTGTGCAATGGCAAGGCCACCCTGTCCTTGCAGTGGGATGGCAACCTGGTGCTGTACGCTGCGGGCAATGTGCCCATCTGGAGCACCAACACTGCAGGCCAGTCGGTGCGCAACCTGGTGATGCAATCGGACGGCAACCTGGTGCTGTACGCGAACTCGGGGCAGGCCCTCTGGCACACCAGCACTGGCGGCAGACCCGGAGCATTCTTCTCCCTGCAGACCGATGCCAACATGGTGATCTACCACAACGGTGTGGCGGTCTGGAACTCGGGCACCTACATTCCCTGAACCCCAGCACAAACCCATCCACCCACACGGACATCCGGGGAGGCGCAATCCAGGCGCTTCCCCGGCGTTTTGCGCTATGCAGGGCTTCTGCCCGTTCAAACCATGTCTACATGCTGCTGGCAGACACGATCCATCACGATGTTGTCGGTGCCCGCTTTTTTTGTTACATTGGGGTCACCCAGGTGAAGGACCCACAACGACCCCACAGAGCATTCCGGGGTCAGGCCATCAATTCGCACCGCCGCAGGCCATTTGAAAGGATGAGTTCGATGATTTTGCACAAATGGAAGCGCTCCCAAATGAAGGTGATTCTGCCAGCCTGAAGCTCCTGACATGTGCGGGAGCAGCTGGAATCCCGCTGTGAACAGAACCGGGAAGGCGGCGTCCAGCACAAAGGGCCTGCCCGATCCAGGTCAATCCAGATGTCAGCCCAACCCTGAATCAAAATGCTGACTGCACAGCTGTCTGTTGTGCAGCCGGTCCACTGTGCTGAGAGGTTCTTCCATCGAACCCTTCAGGCCTCACGTCATGCCCATGACCTTGCGAATGGAGCCCAACATGAAGACAATCCTGCAAAACACCCTGAAGACAACCCTGCAAAACACCCTGAAGACAACCCTGCAAAACACCCTGAAGAAAACCCTGGTGCTGTCCCTGCCCCTGTTGCTGGGCAGCGCCCCTGCCCAGTCCAGTGACCTGCAAGACCGCCTCTCCCCGCTGGTGGACCGCTTCCATGACACGCTGGGTTTCATGGGCACCATCATCATCAACGAAAAAGGCAAAACGGTGTTTGAAAAGTCGGTGGGCATGGCAGACCTGGAGCATGCCATCCCCAACACCGCAGACACCGTGCACCGGGTGGCCTCTGTCACCAAGAGCTTCACGGCTGTGGCGGTGCTCAAATTGCAAGAAGAAGGCAAACTGAAGGTCACCGACCCCGTCAGCAAGTACCTCCCGGATTACCCCAACGGAGACAACATCACCCTGCACCAGCTGCTGACCCACACCTCCGGCATCTTCAATTACACCGAACGGGCAGACCTGACCACCCTGATCCACGAACGACCCACGCTGGAACAACTCACCCAGAAATTCGCCAGTGAACCCGTGGATTTCGCCCCCGGAGGACCCTACCATTACAGCAACTCCGGGTACATCCTGCTGGGAAGGGTGATCGAGGTGGCCTCTGGCATGCGTTACCAGGATTACCTGCAACAGAAGGTGCTTGCTCCTCTGGGCTTCCAGAAATCCAACTTCTTCCCGGATGATGCGCAGGTTCCCAACCGCGCAGAAGGCTACACCCAGGCAGGGGACACTTTCCAGAAAGCAGATCTGTTCAATTTCGAGGTGGTTCATGCCGCAGGAGGGTTCTCTGCCACCGCCAGAGAACTGGTTCAGTGGCTTCCTGGCCTTGCAGAGGGCAAAGTCCTGAGCAAAGCATCCCTCCAGACCATGTTCACCCCCCATGTGTATGCACCAGGAGGGTCTTATGGTTACGGGCTGGTGGTTTCCAGGATCATGGGCAAAGAATACCTGAACCACGCTGGTTCCCTGCCAGGAGGCAGCTCTTACATTGCCTATTTTCCCCAGGAGCAGATCAGTGTGGTGATGCTCTCCAACGTCACCGGGCAGGACTCACAGGCCCTGTTCAACCGGTTGTTTCTGGCCTACAACCGCCCCCAGTAAACCAGCATCTCAAACCAGCATCTCAGGAGAAAGCTGTCCTTTTCTGCAGAAAAGGACAGCTTTTCAGGTTTTCGTGCAACAGCATGAACCAGCGTTCAGCACTGGTAAAGACGACTGGCGTCTGCTCAGCCTCACCCATGCTCAGGCCAAAGCCTTGCAGCAGGACATGCAACTGCTGCTGGAGAAGTACAGGTACCAGGAAAGCGGAGACAAAGCCAATTGCATTTTGCGCCTGGCGCTCGCTCCACATCGGGAAGGCTGAGGGACCAAAACACCGGGACAGAAACACCTCACAGAACACAAAGAAGATAACAATTTCACAATTTTTGATCTGCTGTGACATCCAGCTGCATCTTTCTGCTTTGGAAGCCAAACTGCCCGGAACATCCTGTTCTTGTGGTGGTCATCCGGTTGTGGTCAGAGGATGAAGGTCTGAACTGCAAAACTTCACCCCAGGGCTGCAGCTTTTCATTACACTTGAGGCATGCTGGAGGTTGAAGTCATCGATGGACACATTTCCATTTTCATCAACCATAAGATCCTTTTTTCACAAGCAAATCAAAATCCCCTCAACCCCACAAAAGCAAACCCATCCCCACCTTTTCCACCCTCTCCCCAATTCTGCACGCCTCAGGCTTTTTCGCACGCTTCAGCCCAGGCATCAGCACCCATCAAAATCCCTGGCGGAACACCAGGGGCCTGCTTTTCGGGCGAATCTGCAGGTGCTCAGGGGGTTGTTTGCTGGCCCCGGGGTGCTTTCCCGGTGGATTGGCGCACTCTGAGTTCGGTGCGGAGTTCCAGCCTGGGTCCAGGGATGTCCGTGCCCGAGAGCAGATTGACCAGCATTCTGGTGGCTGCGCTGCCCATTTCTGAGAGGGGCTGGTGCACGGTGGTGAGTCCGGGGTGCAGGTGGGCGGACATGGGGATGTCGTCGAAGCCGGCCACGCTGAGGTCTTCGGGGATGCGCAGGCCCCTTCCGCGGATGGCGTCCATGGCCCCGAAGGCCATCAGGTCGTTGGCGGCAAAAATGGCGGTGGGGGGCTGCAGAAGGGAGAGCAGGTGCTGGGTCTGGGTGAACCCTTCCGGTTGCAGGAAGTTGCCGGGTCGGATCAGGGTTTCATCGATGGGGAGGCCATGCAACTGCAGGCTTTCACGGTAGCCCCGCAGGCGTTCCAGGGAGGCACGGGTGTCTGGTCGTCCAGAGATGAAGCCGATGCGGGTGTGCCCGAGGGACAGCAGGTGGTCCATCATCAGGCGGGCTCCGCGGTAGTTGTCGGCGTCGATGGAGGGCACGTCTGGCACTTCGTGGCGGTGGTCCACGATCACCAGTTTGAGGTTGATTCTGGAGAGGGCGTCCAGTTGCTGGTCGGAGAGGTCGGGGAGCACCACGATCAGGCCGTCCACCAGTCCGCGGGTGATCAGGGTGACGTGGGTGAAGTTGGCCTGGGGGTGGTGGGAGTTGGTGTAGCACACCAGTTCGTATCCGGCCTGGATGGCGGCTTCTCCTGCGCCTCTGGCGAGTTCGGAGATGTACTGGGTGGAGAAGTCGGGGACCAGCATGCCCAGCACCCGGGTGCGGCTGCCTGCCAGGGCGCGGGCGTTGAGGTTGGGCACGTATCCGACGTTCTGCACGGTTTCCAGCACTTTGCGGCGGGTGGCTTCGGAGACCCCGCTTTTGCCGCTCAGCACCCGGGACACCGTCATGGCCGACACGCCGGTGAGTTGTGCGATGTCTTCCAGGGTCAGGGTGGGTTTGCTCATGGGGCCTCTGGTGTTGGGGCAAATGTCAGCGTCAGGGCTGCAGTGCCTCACTATAGCATGCCTTCAGGTGGGGTTCAGGTGGTGTTTTTTACAGGCGGTTTTTTCTGGGGAAGTCCGTCTGGGGCCGGTAGAGCCGGATGCCGTAAGGTTTGAGGAGCAGCATTTGCACGCCTTCTGCACCTTCCACCAGGGTTTTCTGTTGCAGGGTGAAGTATCCGGGGCCGCCTTGCTGCGCGTACACCGCGATGCCTTCCACCTGTTCTTCCACGCGCAGATCGGAGAACCGAAAGGGGGTGCCGGGTTGCCAGGGGAGGCCGCTGAGTTCTGTGGCGGCCTGGTTGGAGCCCAGAATCAGCCCCTGGGCTCCAACGATCACCATGCCTTCCTGGGCGGCTTCCAGCATCAACAGCCGGTGGTGCCAGGATTGCTGGGTGTGGGTTTGCAGGCGCTGTTCGAGGGCGAGGGTGGTGCGCTGTGAGAAGCGCTGCATCACCTGCACGTCCCAGGCGCTGAAGGTTCTGGGCTGGTCATCAAGCACACACAGGGTGCCGAGGCGCTGTCCTGAGGGGTCCAGCAGGGGAACCCCTGCGTAAGCACGCAGGCGGGGACCTTGCCTCACCATGGCGTGTTTCTGGAACAGGCTGTGCTGGCTGAGGTCTTCGATGAGCAGGGGCTTTGCCTCATGGAAGGTGGATGTGCAGAACGCCTCGGAACGTGGAATTTCGGGGGCTTCAAAATGCAGGCTGGCCTTGAACCATTGCCGGTCCTGATCGGTGAACCCCAGCAGCACCAGGGGGATGTTGAGGATCACCCCGAGGTCTTCAACAATGCTGTCAAAAGCCTCCTCGGCCGGGGTGTCCAGGATGCCGTAACGGTACAGGTGTTCCAGGCGGGTGGCTTCTGCGGTTTGTGAATCCTTGGCATTCATGGGGGCTCCTTCAGCTGTGATTTCAGCTTATCGGCTGGTGCCTTTCATGACTCCCCGGTGCTTTGTAAGCATTTGTTAACAAATCTTCCTGTAAATTCAGCAGAAACAATGGTCTGCACGGGATTTTTGCTTTTTTGGAAGGGGTGGTTGCAATGCACAAATGTCCCTCCCTGAAGCGTGTAGAATGCGAGCCAGACCATCCAGATTGGACCGCCCTGCCCAGGCCTGCTTTGCAGGTGGAATTTCAGGAGGAATTTTCATGTCCAGCAACATTCCAGAAACCCTGCCTTACCTTGCTCTGGGTCCCGATCAGGTGGGTTTGCACCCCCAGGGACACCGCGCTCCTGCCCGGCTCAGGCTGGGCACCGTGACCTTGCAGGTGGCGGACCTGCAGGCTTCGGTGGCTTTTTACCAGCAGGTGATTGGTTTTGAGGTGAAGTCCCTGCAGGAAGGTGTGGCGAGGATGGGGGTTCCAGGGGAACCGGAGGTGCTGCTTGAGCTGCGGGAGAAAAAAGGGGTGCGGCCTGCAGTGCACCGGGGCAGGCTGGGCCTGTACCACTTTGCCGTTTTGCTGCCCACCCAGGCCGATCTGGGGCGTTTCATCCGGCACGCACAGGGGCTGGGGGTGCATGTGGGCATGTCCGACCACCATTACAGCGAGGCCACCTACCTGAAAGATCCGGATGGCATCAGCATCGAGGTGTACCGCGACCGTCCCCAGCAGGACTGGGTGGTGAGTGTGGAAGGGGAAATCCTGGGTGGAGGAGACCCGCTGGATGTGCAAAAACTGCAGGAGGCTGCCAGGGATGTGCCTTACCAGGGGCTCCCGGCGGGCAGCACCATGGGTCACCTGCATTTTTATGTGGAGGACCTGCAGGACGCTGCGCGTTTCTACCACCAGGGCCTGGGGCTGGATCAGGTGGGGTGGCGGCATCCCACGGCATTGTTTCTGTCCAGGGACGGTTACCACCACCACATTGGCCTCAACACCTGGGCCAAGGGGTCTCCGGTGTCTTCTGAGGAAGATGCCCGTTTGTTGACCTGGGAATTGCTGCTTCCCACAGACCGGGATCTGGAGCCCATGAAGAGCAGTTTGCAGGAGGCTGGTTTTGGCGTGCGGGACGTTGGGGGCGCAGATGGTTTTCAGGCTTCGGATCCCTGGGGCATCACCGTGTGGGTGCGGAGTGTTGAGCCTGAAGTCCTGAGCCTCTGAACCACCGTACCTGCCCTTTTGCGGTTCCCCATCCTTTCAGAAATGGGGAATTTTGAGGTTTCCATGCCTCAAAATTGACTGTACACGTATTCACTTTGTTTTCGAATTCACAACACCTGAAATTCTCCTGTGGAATCCTGAAAAAACTGCATTTCTGGCATGAAAATTCTGTCAGATGTGAATTGTGGTGCTTTGCAAAGCCAGCCCTGGTGCCGCTGGTGTTCTTTCGGGGATGTCTGGGTTGGAGTCTGAAAGAACCTGAGGGAAAGACTTGCAACCATAGATTTGACAAAAATCATTTGTAGAACAGATAAATTTCACTTGCTTGACATTGTACACGATTACAGCTAGAGTGAAGGTGTTCCTGCTCTTTCTGACAACTTCTTTTCTGCGCAAGTGGACGGCAGACTTACCTCGGTCGTGCATTTCCTGCTGCAGCCCACTTCACCCATGCCTGATCCGGGTGTGGTGCAGAAACCTTCCCTGTCATGCATGGGCCTTGCCCGCATGTTTTTGATCTTGCCTGGCAGACCAGAAAGGGCAGTAGCCCCTGCCATTCCCACACCCAATTAAAGGAGTGAAACTGTGAAATCCCACAGACCTGCCAGCACCCTGCTGCTGGTGACTGCCCTGCTGTCCCTCGCAGCCTGCAACAGCCAGCCCACCAGCACCAGCATCCTGAGACAAGGCACCGCATACACCACCCTGCAGGCGGAAAGTTACTCCAGCCAGACCGGCACCGCCCTGGAAACCACCACCGACACCGGAGGCGGCCAGAACGTGGGGTACATCGGAAACGGTGACGTGCTGGTCTACAACAGCATTGATTTCGGCACCGCCAACACCCCCATGATTGATGTGCGGCTGGCTTCTGGTGCAGCAGCAGGGGTGACGGGCAAAATGGAATTCCGCCTGGACAGCACCGGAGGCCTCAAAATCGGCGAGGTGGTGTTCAACCCCACCGGAGGCTGGCAAACCTGGGGCACCTACAGCGCCCGTGCCAGCAGTGTGAGCGGCGTGCACAACCTGTACGTGGTGTTCACCAGCAGCAGTGGCGTGGACATTGGCAACCTCAACTGGTTCAGTTTCACCCGCAGCACCCCCACACTGGCCACCTCCGACACCCCGGATTTCGGAGCGAATGTCAAAATCTTTGGTCCCACCGACGCAGCTTCCACCATTCAGAGCAAACTGGATGAGATCTTCAACGCCCAGAAGTCCAACCAGTTCGGGGAGCGCCGGGACGCGGTGTTCTTCAAGCCCGGAACCTACAGCAACTACATCAACCTGGGGTACTACACCTCCATTTACGGTCTGGGCCTCAACCCTGCAGACGTCAACATCAACAGTTACGTCACCGTGGACACCTTCGATGGTTCGGGCAACGGCACCCAGAACTTCTGGCGGTCCATCGAGAACTTCACCACCACCACCCCCAACGGCATTGCGCAACGCTGGGCCGTGTCCCAGGCCGCTCCTGTCCGGCGTGTGCACTTCAAGAACGGCCTGGACCTGTTTCCCTCCATGCCACCCGGTTACGTCAGTGGCGGTTACATCGCAGACAGCAAGGTGGACGGCCAGATCAACTCGGGGGGGCAGCAGCAGTGGTACACCCGCGACAGCAACATCGGCAGCTGGATTGGCTCCAACTGGAACATGGTGTTCTCCGGGGTGACTGGCGCACCCCCCAACAGTTTCCCCAGCCCCATGCACACCACCCTGGCCACCACCCCCGTCACCCGTGAGAAGCCTTACCTGTACGTGGATGGCTCCGGGAAATACCGGGTGTTTGTGCCCGCTTTGCGCCTGAACAGCAGCGGAGCAAGCTGGCCCAACACCCCCGGTTACTCCATCCCCCTGAAAGAATTCTATGTGGCCAAACCCGGCGTGACGACCGCCACCCTCAACCAGGCGCTCAGTGAAGGCCGCCACCTGCTCTTCACCCCTGGCGTGTACCACCTTTCACAGGCCCTGAACGTCACCCGCCCCAACACCATCGTGATGGGCATCGGTTACGCCACACTGATCCCAGACGGCGGGGTGAATGCCATCAATGTGGCCGATGTGGACGGCGTGAAACTGACCGGCATCATGATCGATGCGGGCACCGTGAACAGCAACGCCCTGGTCAGCACCGGAAGCTGGGGCACCCACACCCGCCACGCCGGGAACCCCATCTCCATCCAGGACGTGTACACCCGCATTGCCGGGGCCACCGCAGGGAAAGCCAAAGACAGCTTCTATGTGAACACCGATGACACCATCATCGACCACATCTGGGCCTGGCGCGCAGACCACGGCAACCCGGGCACGGTGGGCTGGACGGTGAACACTGCAGACACCGGACTGGTGGTTTCTGGAGACAACGTGATTGCCACCGGACTCTTTGTGGAGCACTACCAGAAGTACGAAGTCTACTGGGCCGGCCAGAACGGCAAAACCATCTTCTTCCAGAACGAACTCCCTTACGATCCACCCAGCCAGAGCGCCTGGAGAACCGATGGCCTGGGGTACGCTGCTTACAAGGTGGCAGATGGCGTGACCACCCACGAAGCCTGGGGTCTGGGCAGTTATGCCTTCTTCAATGTGTTCCCATCCATGCACGTGGACCGCTCTTTTGAAGTCCCCAATGTCAGCGGCGTGAAGATGCACAACCTGCTCACCGTCTCCATCGGGAACACTGGCACCATCGACCGGGTGATCAACAGCACAGGCGCACCCACCCCCACCAACACCACCCCCAGCACAGTCACCAATTTCAATTGATTTGCGATTGAAAAGCAGGGTGTTGCAATCCAAAAGCCCCAGGACGACCTGGGGCTTTTTTTGAATTCTGGTGATTCAGGTCTGCACGGGTGTGCTGCTGGAGGGGTTTTGCCGGATCTCCCGGACCTTCACAGGGGGCTGGAAGGTTTTGAGCCTGAGGGCATTGGTGAGCACGAACACGCTGGACAGGCCCATGGCGGCTGCGGCCAGCACCGGAGAGAGGGACCAGCCCAGGGTGCTTTGCAACACCCCGGCGGCCACCGGAATCAGGATGATGTTGTAGGCAAAAGCCCAGAACAGGTTGAATTTGATGTTCTGCAGGGTGGACTTGCTTAAGGCCAGGGCATTGGGCACCCCCCGCAAATCGCCCGCCATCAGGATCACATCTGCCGTCTCGATGGCCACATCGGTTCCGGTGCCAATGGCCAGACCCACATCGGCCTGGGCGAGGGCTGGAGCGTCATTGATGCCATCTCCCACGAAGATGACTTTGCCCTGCTGCTGCAGGCTTTGCACGGCATCTGCTTTGCCAGAAGGCAGCACCTCTGAGAGCACCTGATCGATGCCCAGCTGACGGCCAATGGCCTGGGCGGTGTTTTTGTTGTCTCCGGTGACCATGGCCACCTTCAGGCCCATGCTGTGGAGCGCCTTGATGGCTTCAGGTGTGCTGGATTTGATGGGGTCCGACACCGCGATGATCGCGGCCAGTTTGCCATCAATGGCAGCATACAGCGGGGTTTTGCCTTCAGATCCCAGGGCGCGAGCCTGCCCTGCAAAAGCGGAAACCTCCAGTCCGAGGTTCACCATGTGGCGGTCTGCGCCCACCTGCACTGTGCGACCAGACACAGAAGCTTCCAGACCAAATCCGGGCACTGCCGTGAAGGAGGAGGATTTGAGCAGGGCCACCCCCCGCTGTTCTGCGCCTCTCACAATGGCTGCTGCCACGGGGTGTTCGCTGTTTTTCTCGGCACTGGCGACCAGGGAAAGCACATCTCTCTCCTCAAACCCGGCCTGCACCACAAAATCGGTGAGGGTGGGTTTCCCCATCGTCAGGGTTCCGGTTTTGTCCAGCGCCACCAGCCCTGCTTTGTGCAGCATTTCCAGGGCTTCGCCGTTCTTGAACAGCACCCCGAGTTCTGCTGCCTTGCCGGTGCCCACCATCACCGAGGTGGGGGTGGCGAGGCCCATGGCGCACGGGCAGGCGATGATCAGCACGGCAACGGTGTGCACCAGGGCCTGGGAAAGGGCGTTTTCTCCACCGAAAATCAGCCACCCCAGAAAGGTGAGCAGGGCAATTGCCAGCACGATGGGCACAAAAACAGCCACCACTTTGTCAACCAGACCCTGGATGGGGGGTTTGCTGCCCTGCGCCCGTTCAACGAGTTTGATGATCTGGGCGAGGGCGGTGTCCCTGCCAATGCGGGTGGCTTTGAACATCAGAACCCCATGCTGGTTGAGGGTTCCCCCGGTGACTTTGCTGCCTGCGGTTTTCTCTGCGGGGATGGGTTCACCGGTGAGCATGCTCTCGTCCACGAAGCTGCTGCCTTCTTGCACCTCGCCATCCACAGGGATTTTCTCTCCGGGGCGGACCACAATGGTTTCTGAGAGGCGCACCTCCTCCACAGGGACTTCCAGTTCCTGCCCGCCACGGATGACCCGTGCGCTTCTGGCCTGCAAGGACAGCAGTTTCTTCATGGCCTCGCTGGATTTGCCTTTGGCAATGGCCTCAAAATACTTCCCGAGCAAGACCAGGGTGATCACCACACCCGAAGCCTCGTAATACACATGGGCGGTGCCTGAGGGAAAAATGCCTTTCCAGAAGGTGGCAATCACGCTGTACAGGTAAGCCGCACTGGTGCCGATCATCACCAGGGTGTTCATGTCGGGACTGCGGTGCTGCAGGGCTTTGAGGCCCCCCCGGTAAAAACGCATTCCAGGGCCAAACTGCACCGGGGTGGCCAGCAACAGCATCAGCACATTCATGCCTGAAACGCTGCCCCGGTGCCCCAGGGTGTCCATCAGCCACATTTCAAACGGCGGGTACAGCATGGGAACCATGGCCAGCAGAAAAAGCGGAACGGAGAACACTGCAGACAGCGTCAAACTGGAACGCAGTTTTTTGACTTCCAGTTCACGGGCAGCTTTCTCTGCATCTTCCTGCTGCACATGCTGCTGGGTTTCGATGACCCCGTAACCGGCATCCCGCACCACCTGTTTCAGTTCGGCCGCAGAAAGCGCGGTGGGCAGGTACTGGATGGTGGCCCGCTCGCTGGCGAGGTTCACACTGGCCGAGAGCACTCCGGGTTGTTTTCTGAGGGCCCGTTCCACCCGGCTCACGCAGTTGGCACAGGTCATGCCGGAGATGGGGAGTTCGAGGTCACCGACCACCGCTTCATACCCCACTTCCCGGATCCGGTCGATGAGGGTCTGCGGTTGAATCTGGTTTTCGTCGAAGGTGATGGTGGCCCGTTCGCTGGCGAGGTTGACGGTGGCTTCCTGCACCCCCTCGACTTTTTTGAGGCCGCGTTCCACCCGGTTCACGCAGGCAGCGCAGGTCATGCCCTGCACGCCAAGTTCGATGGTTGTGCCCATGTTGCCTCCTGTATCCCCCCTGGGGGGTATGAGGCCACTATATCCCCTCTGGGGGGATCGGTCAAGGGGCAACAGGGGAGTCTGTAGAAATGCAGGAAAAACACCGCTCTGAAAGTGACATTTATCCCATTTTATCCTGCTTTTGGCGGTTTCTGAGGTGATGTTCCTCTTGCAAGTTCCTGGCCAGGGGGTTATACTTGTCCTGTATCCCCCCAGGGGGGAAGAAGGAGAAAAAGATGACCGTCGAACTGAACATCAGCGGAATGAGCTGCGGCCACTGCGAAAAAGCCGTGAAAAAAGCCCTGCAAAACGTGACCGGCGTGGAAAAAGCCGAAGTCAACCTCGCCCAGGGCACCGCCACTGTGGAAGGCACCCCCGACCTGCAAAGCCTGATTGCCGCAGTCACCGAAGAAGGTTACGGGGCCTCGGTCAGAGCATGAGCCCCAGGGTGGAGAGGCAGAACCACGACCCCAGCTGCCACACCGACACCAACCTGTGCATGCCCGAAGACATCAGAAAGCGGGCCAACCGCCGCCTGGCCATTGCCAGAGGCCACGTGGAAAGCATCCAGCGCATGCTGGAAGACCCCAACGTGTACTGCATGGACGTGCTCAGGCAAATCAAAGCGGTGCAAGGGGCGCTTCAGGGGGTGGCTGGTGTGGTGCTCAAAGGCCACCTGGAAGCCCACGTTGCCACCGCCAGCGAACGGGGAGATGCTGCCGAACTGGTGGAGGAACTGCTCGAAGCCCTGAAGCTCACCCAGTGAACCTGACCTCTGGCAGATTCACATTCCGGCCCCTGAACTTCAGGGGCTTTTCTGTTGCGGGAAAGGCAGGCAAGTTTTGTCTACGATAAGCGGCCTTATCGTAGATTTTTCAGGGGCCGCAAAGCCCTGCGAGCTGTGATCGGTTTTAAGCCCTTGTGGCTTCTCCGTGTCCACTTGCCCTCAGGTGTTTTTGCAGGCCCCTTGACAGCCATTTTAAACACACATGATTCTCTCATTTTTACTCTGGGAGTTCTGCAACTGACCCACAAACCCACCTGATCCAGCAGGGACACGGCATCTGCGAAGGGATGGCTTGATGACAGAGGCAATTTCGTCAATGGCAGATAGGGAGTATTGTTCTGCGATGGTGCAAACCTGTGATGATCTATCGATGGATTGTTAGCGAAACCATTGCCAGGAACACCAGACAGCCCTCCTGAAACTTCTGTCAGGCGCAACTGGGTACAATGAACCTGACCCATGAATGCCCGACGCACCCTGGCGTACCTGCTGCGCAACGAGCACAAAACCAACACCTACAAGTTTGCCCTGGTGCGGGCCCTCAACGACCTGGCCCTGGGGTACTGCGCTCTGAAGGTGCCAGAACCCCACGTGGCAGTTCCTTTGCGCCGCATTGCCGAACACTGGCTGTCTTACTACTGGGCGTTCTGTGCCCCTGGCAAACCCGTGCTGCAGGGACCTGTGCCTGTCCGGGATGGGGTGCCACGGCAAGACATTTCTTTTCGGCATTCCCTCAGTGAACTGAGGGCAACAGTGGAAAGTGCAGGGCTGCTGGGATCGGACGCAGCAGGCGGACACCTCGTGCACCAGATGGTGCAAATCAAATCCCAGACCCTGCTGCCCGGTCTCCCCTCCCTGTACCAGCAGGTGCTGAAAGACATCATGGTGGCCGTGAAAAAACCCGTGGAATTTGCAGGGGTCGGGGAATCACACTCGCTCTTTCTGAAACCAGGCAGGCTCAGGGAGTTGCAGCACATCACCCCGCTGCCAGAAAGCCACCCGCTGGACGTGTGCGTGCCGGTTCCTGCTGAAATCTGGCAGGAGCTTCAGGAGAACTCCCTGCTGATCGAATCCCTCACCCTGCAGGAATGGGCACGTTTTGTGGGGGATGTGCGACAGGAGCCCTGCAGCCGCGGCGAAGCCTTCGAGTTGCTGACCCTTGCCCCCAGTGAACGCACCAGCCTGTCTTACGAACGCAACCAGTTGCGCATCCTGATGTTAGAAGGCCTGCTCACCGAATGCCCCTGGTCCAGAAAACCCCTCAGGCCGCATGATTTTGATGTGGACCACCTGATTCCCATCTCCATTTTGCCCATCAACGAATGGTGGAATTTGCTGCCCGCCGACCCTGCCTTCAACCGACACGTCAAGCAGGCCCGCATGGTGGATCCACAAGACCAGCAGGTGGTGGCGGCCCGTCTGCAACACCTTTTTCAGGTCTATCATGCTGTAGACAACCTGCACCGTCAGGTGGAAAGGGACGCCCTGAAGCGCTTTGGACTGCCCCTCTGGGACACCGAAAAGCTGGCCGGGGAAGTCACCCACATGAGTTTGCAGGTTGCAGAATACCGGCAGGCACGGCGTTTTCGGGTGCTGACCTGAAAGCTCAGAGGTCCTTTGTGGTCTGATTTGCCGGAAGGTGATTTGCGCTGGGAAAGGATTGTTTTGCAAGGTTGGAATAATTTTGTGAATTTTTTATCTTTTATAGTCATTTTTTATAGCCATGTGGATTTGATCCAGAAACCCTCGCAAATAAAGCAAAATTCCCCCCGGGCATTGTTGGCCCAGAGGGAAGCGGCATCAGCTTGACAGTCTCAACGCACAAACACGAAACGCCAGCCTTGCGCGGGATGGTTGTTGACCGACCAGGTTCTCACGTCCGTCCCGGGAGCGGTCCCGGCCCCTGCATTGTCCAGGGCGAGGTTGGTTTGCTGGCCCACCAGACGGAAGAACCCTGCCCCCAGGTTATCCAGCCGCCAGTTCTGGGAGAAGAGGGTGTTGCAACTCCACAGCCGGGCATCTGCTCCGGGGGTGCTGGAGCCGTTTTCGATGTCCAGGCACAAATCCTTTGCACCCACCATGCTGCGCAGGCGGTACAAACCAGAAGTCACACTTTCCACTTTCCATTCCTGGGGAGCAAACCCGTTGCAGGTCCATTGCCGCACGTTGGTGTCGGGGGTGGTGCCGCCGTTTTCCACATCCAGACACAGGCGGTTCACCTCGTTGAGGAGTTTGTAGGTGCTGCCCACCTGCACGTTCACGGTCAGGGCATTTTCGCGGGGCCAGCCGTCTGCCGTCCAGTCCAGTTTGCGCAGGGCCATTCTTGGGGCTCCTCCAGCGCTGGCATCGTAAAAATGGTGGATGAAGTAATCGGTGGTGCCTTCCTGGTACACGTCTCCCCCACCCTGCCCGATCTGGTTGCCCTGGTCTGCCAGCAGCAGGGTGCCGCCCCCCTGATCCAGATGCACCCCGTTTCTGTCCAGGTAAGGTCCAGTGATGGATGTGGAGCGTCCCAGAGCGGTTTTGTAGGTGCTGTTCAGTCCATCGCAGCACCTGTCCCAGGACACCAGCAGGTAATAGTAACTGCCACGCTTAAAGATGGAGCTGGCCTCCACGGGGTTGTTGGTCACCCCTGGACGGCTGGCAAGGGTGTACACACTGCCGGTCAGGGAGGTCATGGTTGCCATCTTCTGGATTTTGATACCAGAGAAGAAGGATCCCCAGCTGAGGTACCAGCCAGCACTGCTGTCCCAGTGCACGTTGGCATCGATGGCGTTGAAAGCAGTGGTGGTGCTGCTGGACTGTACAATGGCCCCCAGGTCGGTCCAGGAGTTGGTGGCACAGGGGTTGCTGCTGGAAGCCACCCCGATGGCAGAGTTGTTGGTGCCAAACTGGCTGGCAGAGTAGTACAGGTAGTATTTCTGGTCGCTGCCATTGTAGACCACTTCTGGAGCCCAGATGTTCTTGACCTGAAACTGGTTTTTGGTCCACTGGGGCACCGGAATTTCCCCGAGGGTGCTCCAGCTTCCGGTGATGCCAGCGCTGGATTTGTGCACCAGGATGCCTCCGGGGTTGCTGGTGGTGCGTTCAACCCCTGTTGAGAAAGAGCAGTAAGTGCTGCCCACTTTGATCAGGGCAGGATCGTGGGAACCCAGGTCGCCGGTCAGGGTGAGCAGGGTCTGGGGAGTAACGTCTAGACTCTGGGAGGGCAAGCTGCTGCAAGACACCAGGGCAGCAGTGAGGGCCAGCAATGGGGTGTGCTGTCTCATGGCAATCCTTTCTGAGCACAGGGCATGGACAGTCCTGAGGACCGTGGGGTGGAGCCATCTGCAGTGGAGGCCACAACAGACAGCTTCTGAAAGACGACAGCCGTCCAGAGAACCCAATGAATTTTGTGATCGTTAACAGCTTAGCATGGATTGTTCAACCGGTCAAATCTGGCTTTTTATCGAATAAATCCGAATGGGAGTTTGTGCAAGCAGCGAACAATCTTGCTGCAAAAATGTGAGCGCTAACCATTTCTGGCGGATCAGCAGTCCATTTTGCAAACCCCCTGTGCTCAGACCTGCTGACCTTTCAGCAGCCTGCATGGCTCCAGAACCCCATGGGCTTTCCAGGTTGGCTTCCAGGATTGCAAGCAGCAGGACTTCAGGACTACACTTGCCTTAACCCCTGCGAGGTGTAAAAACATGAACCAGATTGCACCGTGGACCCCCCCGGCTTTCATGCTGGGGGGAGGACTCATGATTCCTTTGTGGGCGCTGTTCATCAGCCTGCATGGCCCGACCTCTGACAATGAGGAAGGTCGTTTTCTGGGTCTGGACCCCCTGTTCTGGGGCAGCATGACCAGTCTTCCCAGCCTGTTGCTGGTGCTGGGTTGGGCAGGTTGTTTCAAATGGTGGTATGGAAGTGCAGGCCGGATGGGAAAAACGGGGTATGTGTTCACCCTGGTGGCCTTGCTGGTTCCCACCCTGGTGGACCTGATCACCCTGATGCTGGGACCTCCTCTGCTTTTGCCCCTGGAAGCGGTGGGCCTGATGTTGCTGGCAGTGGGACAGCATACCCCTCTCCTGCCCAGGTTGATCCGGCAGACCTTGCTGGGACTGGGCATCTTGCTGCTGCTGGCTTTTCTGGTTGCACTGGTTCCCATTGAACTCTCGGATCGGGTCCAGGGGTACCGGATTTATGGGCTGATGAACAGTGTGCTGGGTGGGGTAGGCTGGATGCTGCTGGGTTCCGGTTTGCGCACGCAGCTCAAAGAACGCCCCTGATCTGAAGGCGATGCGGATTTACAGCGTTTCCATCGATGCTATCTTTCAGGTAACTACAGAACTTCTGGGTGCCTGCTTTCCATTGGAGAGTGATTTTGCTAGACTCCAGTCAGCAAAGGAGCTTTCATGTCCCAGAACCGCAAAATGCCCATCCAGCTGCAAAAGCGCACCATCCTGATCACCGGAGGGACCAGTGGCATTGGCCTGGAACTGGCCCGCCAGCTTTGCAAAAACAACACCGTGCTGGTGACAGGCCGCGATCCCCAGAAACTGCAGGCGGTGCGTCAGGCCCTTCCAGCTGTGCACACCTTCCAGAGTGATGTTTCCGATGCAAAACAGATCCAGCAGTTGCACCATCAGGTGCTGCACAATTTCCCGCAGCTGGACACCCTGATCAACAACGCCGGGATCATGCGCAACCTGGATTTGCAACTCTCGCATGACCTGACCGACCTCACCCGTGAAATCGAAATCAACCTGAGTGGCCCCCTGCGCATGGTGCAACAGTTCCTGCCCCACCTGCAAAAACAACCCCGGTCCCTGATCGTCAATGTCTCCTCGGGGTTGGCTTTTGTGCCGCTCTCCATCTCTCCGGTGTATTCTGCAGCCAAAGCCGCCCTGCACGCCTACACCCGGGCTTTGCGCCTGCAACTGGAAAACAGCACGGTTGCAGTGGTGGAACTGGCCCCTCCTGGCGTGGAAACCCCGCTTTTCCGGGCTGAATTTGCAGAAGAATTGCAAGGCCAGAAAGGCATGGAGGTGCAGGTGCTGGTGCGACAGGCACTGAAAGGCATGGAGCAGGGCAAACAGGAAATCCGTCCGGGCCTCAGCAACGTGCTGCACCTCATGGGAAGGCTTGCCCCTGGGGTCATGGCCCGGCAAATGGCCAGGGGCATGAAGGCACAGAAAGCAGTGCGGGTGCAGCAGTAAAGAGCAAAAGTTTCAGGCAGGTCTGGGGACCGGGGGCATCTCCCCGTATTGCACCTGGTACTGGTCCCAGCAACTCTGGGCGTCCTGCCTGCGGTTGGCGTCCAGCAAGAGGTCAATCAGCGCTTCGTAGGCATCGAACTGGTAGGGGTCCATGGTCAGGATGCGGTGGTAGATCTCCTGGGCGTCTGCAAGCTGGTCCAGGGCCTGCAGCAAATCTGCCATGCGGAACATCACCCGGATGGCCTGCTCTTTGAGGTAGCTGCGTTCCAGGATGCACCAGTCTGCGTAGGCTTCATCTGCCATGAAGTCCCCCCGGTACAGTTGCAGGGCAATGCGGTACTGCTGGATGGCCTGCTGGCTTTCCAGCTGGTCGCCTCTGTGCACCAGGGCTTCAAAGCGCTGCACATCCAGTGGGGCTTCGCGTTCCAGGGCCAGACGGTAGGTGTTGCCGTCGCGCAGGACGTAAACGGGCTTTGCAGGATCGGGTTCGATGGCCTTGCGCAGGGCATTCAGGACCACATGCAGCCTGGGGAGGGCTTTTGCAGGGTCTTCCTCGGACCACAGCATTTCCAGCAGTTCTTCCGAGGTGACGGGCCTGCCCCAGCGGGCCACCAGGATCTTCAAGAGCAAATACGCCTGACGGCGACCAAAATCGGTGGGGGCCATCAGCTGCCCTTCTTTCTTGACCCGGAAAGCCCCCAGCGCTTCAATTTCCAGCCAGGGCACCTGGTCTTCCCTCTGGTGTTCTGCCGCTTTTGGAGAGAGCGCCTGCCATGCAAAGCGGTTGAACCACATCAGGGGGGCCACCGCCTGGGTGGGGAGCGCCCAGCCTCCTGAGAAATGCATGGTCTGCACCCCGGAAATTTCGTTGCCAGACCACAGGGGCATGCACACCGTGCGCACCTTCTGCTCCTGAAAACCGCAGGCCATGCTGGGAATGGAGTTGATCAGGATGCGGCCTTTCACAGCCGGGCATTCGCAGATGTGGCTGCAGGCCGCGACCTGCTCAGGGTGGGATTCGATGCGCTGGCCGTTCAGCAGGTGAATCACCCCGCACTGCCCGCCTGAGATTTTCAGGCCCTGTTCCAGCAGGGTGTTCATGCCTTTTGATGAGGTGCCGCCCTGCATGGAATCGGTGATCTGCTGGAAAGCGTCCTCGCTGAGGGAAGTCAACACCGAGTACAGACTGGAAGCCAGCAGGGGAGCCACCTGGGCCAGAATGCGCTCGGCTTCCTGCTGGTGCAAGGTGCTGCGGCTGGCCAGATCGATCACCCCGATCACCTTGTGGGGCAGAACCAGAGGCTGGGCGATGTAACCCTGGTACCCCAGTTTTTTGACATCGTCGCGCAGGTAACGGCGGTCCTGTTGCAGGTCACTGGTGGCAAGGGGGGCACGGCTTTCTGCAGCAATGCCGGGGTAGCCCATCCCGAAACGGAACACCAGTTTTTCCAGAAATGCAGCACGGTGCTTGCCGTCGTAGGAGGTGAGCATCAGGTGGGTTTGCTGGGGGTTGGACAGGAACAGCTCTGCCGAATCGGACCAGGTCTGCACCCGCAGTTCCGACAAAAACACCTTCAGGATCTGAAAGAAATGTTCGGGGGTCTGCAGCAGGCGGCTGGTGGCCCAGCTCAAAGATTGCAGCACCGATTGTACGGCAGGCGTGTTCATTGCCTTCATTATATTCTCTGCCACGGGGACAGAATTCTTTCTGGGTTTGTTAAAAATGGGTCACAAAGACCAGAAAAAACCGACCAGCAACGGCCTTCTGGTGGTTTGAAGGTCCATGCTGGTCAGAAAGCATTTGCTGTGGGTCTTTTACGGTTGGCTGGAGCGCATGGGCTGCATGTGGATTTTTTTGAGGATCACCCGTTCTGGGGTGAAGTTCACTGCTCCATTGACCCTTTCCCAGTGCTTCCATTCCCCATTTGACTTCTCAAGAATTTCCCACTGGGCGGCCTTCACTTCATAGGTTTTGTGGAGGGCATCCACCTGAACTTTCTGGATCGGAAAGTCCAGAAACACCAGGAGGCTTCTGTAACGGTTGCCACTGGTGGTCAGCAGTTCCTGCAGCGGAACATCAAGGGTCTTGAAGGAGGCGGTGTTGAGCTGGTCGCGCAGATTTTCAAGCGCCTGCAGGTCTGCCACATGGGAGGGAATTTTGATTTTCAGCGGCTGCACTGTCGGGTACAGCGTCAGACTGAGGTCTGTTTTGCGCCTGAACCAGCCCTGATCTTCCACCCACACCCCAAAATCCATGTGTTTGATGTTCAGGGTGTCTGCAATGCGCTGGGCCACGGCCTGCAGGTCTGCGGGTGGATCCTCACGGGTGCTCACATGGCTTTCAAACTTTGACATGGGCCCCACAAACACCGGTGAGACATCCACCACAGAGGTGATGAGCGAGACAGAAAGGGCAAAAGCCAGCATCAGGTAATAGCGGCGGTGGGCGTGCATTCCAGATTCAAATTTCATCAAAACCTCCGATTGGCAGGACAGGGATGTGGTCAGCACGTCCAGGTGGGACTGCCACAAAAAGAGGACCGCCTGCCTGCGGTTGTGTTTCAAAAGGTGCTGGTGGTGTTCCTCGATGGTGGCGCAGAGTTCTTCCAGGTGGTGGTTGCCAGCCGGGTACCAGCGCATCAAATGCCGAATCAGCGGATATTTCATAACAGGATGTGTTTTCTGGCCAGCGTGAGGGTTTTTTCGAGCTGCCTGAGGTGCTCTTTGAGCACCTTTGTGCCTGCATCGGTGAGCTGGTAGGCCCTGCGCCGTTCATCGGGTTCAGGATCTGCGGGGTCCAGCGGGGCAGGTTCAATCAGGCCCATCTGCAACAGTTTGCGGATGTTGTTGTAGAGGGTGGCTGGTCCGATGTTGACCAGCTGATCGGTGTGCTCCTGGATGTCTTTCATGATGCGGTAGCCGTGCTTCTTGCCAGGAAGGAGGGCCAGCAAAATCTGAAACTGGGCTTCTACAAGGGGCTGGGTCATGCTGGTCCTTTCCTGTGACGCGGATGAATGTATCTAAGATGAATATATCTGAATTGAAGTGTTTTGGCAAGATGGCTTTCAAGATGGGACGGTTTGATGCTGCAAGCCTGTGGATCTGCCTTGCAATCTGAAATGGGCCTTTTCTCTGCACGTAACTGCATTTTTTACGGATTGTCCTTGCCGCCGCGGGACAAAATTCACCCCCCCAAAAGCTGTAAGTGGGCTGTAAGTGGGGGCTGGCATCATGCATGCATGAGCGCACCTTCCAGAAGCAGATCCCACGAAAAGCCCACCTATGTGGTGGTGATGTGGCTGACCGAAGCCGGGATCTGGCAGGGCCGCATCAAAGCCCTGCCAGACGGCAGGGAAAAAGTGATCCCGGACATGCGCGATTTGCTGCAAGTCGCCGAAGCCCTCAAGGAGGAAAGCCATGCAAAACACGGTTAACAAAAGGGAAACAGGGGTCGTCCAGGTTCCCATGATGGATGTCACGCTCGACAGAAAAGGCGTGGTGGCTGGAATGGTGTTCTCGCTGGTGCTGTGCGTGCTGATATTTCTGGGCTCCAACCGCCTGAAAAGCTTCGATGGTGCGCTTGCTGGCTACTGCTTCTCCACGCTGTTCGCGCTGTTTGGGGTCGTGTACCGCTACGCCGTGTGGCTGCAGCGCCCAGCCACCCGCCTGTACTGGGAGCGTGGCTGGCAACTGTTCTGGCAAAAAGGCAGCCGCATCAAAAACACCCTGATGTTCTTCGTGCTGGCCTGGGAGAAACTGCTGGAACAGCGCTTCATCCGCCAGCGTTCCACACAGCGCTGGGCCGCACACCAGTTCATCTTCTGGGGGTGCCTGCTGGCCATTGCCGTGACCTTCCCCCTGACTTTTGGCTGGCTCCACTTCGCATCCCTGCCCGAAAGACCTGACCACTACTTCATGGTGCTGTTCGGTCTGGACCTGACCTTTACGGCTTTTGAGGCCAGAAGCTTTGTGGGCTGGATTTACTTCCACATGCTGGACATCGCTGCTGTGCTGTGCATGGCTGGAATTGCCCTCTCAGTGGGCCGCCGCATGAAAGACCAGGCGGAACTCACCACCCAGCGTTTCGACAACGACATGATGCCCCTGATTTTGCTGTTCGCGGTGTGCATCACTGGAATCATGCTGACCCTGTCCAACATGTTCATGGAAGGCAAGTTCTACTACTGGATCACCACCACCCACGCCATGACCGTGATGCTGTGGCTGCTGTACCTGCCTTTCGGCAAGTTCTTCCACATCTTTCAGCGCATCGCCAACGTGGGCGTGTGGTTCTACAAGGCCGCAGGCGCAGAAAGCGAACAGGGCAAATGTGCCCGCTGCGGCGAAGAGTACATCTCCCTGATGCACCAGCAGGACATCAAAACCATCCTTCCCGAACTGGGATTCAACTATGAGCACCAGCAGGCTGAAAACTGGCAGAACCTGTGTCCCTCCTGCCGCCGCAAGATGGTCACCGCCAACCAGTTCCGTGTGCTGGGCAAGGAGTTCATGTAATGGCCAAAGTTCCCCTCACCCAGCAAGAAATGCTTGACACTTACGGCCCCACCCTGCACTACACCCCTGCTGGCGGTTTCAGGACCGTGGAGGACTACGACCGTCTGGTGTCCACCCACTGCTGCTTCTGCGGTCAGCAATGCGGCATCAACCTGAAAGTCAAGGACAACGCCGTGGTGGGCTTTGAACCCAGAACCGAATTCCCCTTCAACAAGGGCAAACTTTGCCCCAAAGGGGTCAAGCGTTACCTGCAAGGTTCCCACCCCGACCGCCTGCTTTACCCCATGAAGCGCACTGCAAAAGGCTATGAGCGCATTTCCTGGGAGCAGGCCCTGGAAGAAACCGTGCAGAAAATCAAGGACATCCAGGAGAAACACGGCAAAGACAGCTTTGCGATGCTCTCGGGCGTGAGCCTCACCACCGAAAAGAGCTACCTGGTCGGGAAATTTGCCCGTCTGGCCCTGCAAACCGCCAACCTGGATTACAACGGCAGGCTGTGCATGGTCAGCGCTGGAGCAGGCAACAAGAAGGCTTACGGGATTGACCGGGCCTCCAACAGCTGGGAAGACATCGTGAAAGCCAGAGTGATCTTCGTGATCGGCAGCAACATCGCCGAGTGCTTCCCCATCACCACCGATTACGTGTGGCGGGCCAGGGACCAGGGTGCAAAACTGATTTACGCCGACCCCCGCATGGTCCCCATGGCCAGAACTGCAGACCTGTACCTGCCCCTCAGACCGGGAACGGACAGCGCACTCCTGATGGCAATGCTGCACGTGATCATCAGGGACGGCCTCACCGACGAGAAATTCATTGCCGAACACACCACAGGCTTTGAAGCCACAAAAGAAGCCGTCAAAGACGCCACCCCTGAATGGGCTGCCAAAATCACGGGCGTTCCTGCAAAGCAGATCGAGAAAGCCGCCCGCTGGTACGGGGAAGCCGAAACCGGAATGATCCTGCACGCCAGAGGTTTAGAGCACCACACCAAAGGCGTGGAGAACGTGGTGTCCTGCGCCAACCTCGCGCTGGCCACCGGAAAAATTGGCCGGGAAGGGTGCGGTCACAGCACCATCACCGGTCAGGGCAACGGTCAGGGGGGCCGGGAACACGGCCACAAATGCGACCAGCTTCCTGGCAACCGCGACATCACCAATCCAGAACACCGCAAGTACATCGCAGAAGTGTGGGGCGTGGAGGAACGTGAGATCCCCGGCAAGGGCCTCTCTGCCCAGGAAATCCTCAACGAAATCCATGCAGGCAAGATCAAGGGCCTCTTAAGCATCTGCTTCAATCCGCTGGTGAGTTTGCCCGATGCCAACTTCAACCGCGAAGCGCTGGACAAACTCGAGCACTACACCGTGATTGATTTTTTCCTCTCCGAGACCGCCCAGCACGCAGACATCGTGCTTCCCGGCAGCCTGCAGGAAGAAGATGAGGGCACCACCACCTCCGGCGAGGGCCGCGTGATCAAGATCAACCAGGCCATCACCCCTCCTGGAGAAGCACGCAAGGACTGGGAAATCCTGCTGGACATTGCAAAACGCCTGGGACGCGGCAAATACTTCCCCTACCAGAACACCCGCGAGATTTTTGAGGAATTGCGTCTGGCTTCCAGAGGGGGCACCGCCGATTACTCCGGCATCACCTGGGAACGGGTGGAGAAAGAAATGGGCGTGTTCTGGCCCGCCCCCCAGACCACCGAAAAAGGCCGCAAAGCCCTGCGCCCCGAAGACCTGGATGCCAACCACCCCGGCACCCCCAGGCTGTTTGAAGGCGGCAAATTCTACCACCCGGACGGCAAAGGCCACTTCAATGCCGTGGCATGGCGCGAATCTGCAGAAGTGGTGGACGCCCAGTACCCCATCTGGCTGACCACCGGACGTGTGGTCAGCCAGTACCTTTCCGGCACCCAGACCCGGCGCATTGGCCCGCTGGTGGACCAGTACCCCAACCCCAGAATGGAAATCCACCCCAGGCTGGCCCAGAAACTGAACATCAAAGACGGCGAATGGGTCACGGTCAAAACCCGCCGGGGTCAGATCACCATCAAGGCCCTGGTGGTGAACACCATCCGACCCGACACGGTGTTCGTGCCCTACCACTGGGGAGGCAAACAGAGCATCAACATGCTCACCCAGCGTGCCCTGGACCCCGTCTCCAAAATCCCCGAATTCAAAGTCAGCGCCTGCGTGGTCGCAAAAGCCACCCCCGAAGAAATTCGGGAAGGCGAAGAAGCCGAACGTCTGGCCAGCAAAACCGAAAAACTCCCCCTGAACTACGGTCTGGGCGAGCGCAGAAAGGAATTCTCCAGATGAGCGAGATGCGCTTCTTCATTGACCCCATCCGCTGCATCGGCTGCAAGAGTTGCATGCAGGCCTGCAGTGAATGCGCCACCCACAAAGGCAAACCCATGATCCACCTGGAGTACATGGAGCGCGGGAACTCCACCCAGACGGTCCCAATGGTGTGCATGCACTGTGAGAACCCCACCTGCGCTGCTGTGTGCCCTGCAGATGCCATCAAACGCACCGAGGACCTGGTGGTGCAGAGCAGCCTGAAGGAGCGCTGCATCGGCTGCAAGAACTGCGTGGTGTCCTGCCCGTTCGGGGTGCCCCGCTACTACCCGGAAATGGACCAGATGATGAAGTGCGACATGTGCTATGACCGCACTTCCGTTGGACTCAAACCGATGTGTGCCACCGTGTGCCCTTCCGAAGCGCTGTTTTACGGAACCCTGGAGGAATTCCAGTCCAGACGCAAAGGCACCCCCATCAACACCTTTGAATTTGGCGAACAGGAAATCAAAACCCGCGTGTTCCTGGTGGCCCCCGATGGTTACGTCAACCTCTCCATGGATGTGATGCACCACCTGGACGGACGTTTCGACGACGGCGCTTACGACCACCTCGATCCTTTTGCTCACCTGGAAGCCATGCCCATGTCAGGAGGTTTGCTGTGACCCACAAAAAACGTGATCCCCACTGGAAAAAAGACTTCTCGGTGGACTGGGACCAGACCAGTTACGTCACCCGCCGCGAATTCACCCGCTTCCTGGGCCTGTCCAGCGGCGCTCTGGCTGTGGGGAGCACCCTGCTGGCCGTGGGTGGCAGTTTAAAAAAGCCCGTCACCAGCCACCCCGAACAGGAACTTGCCGCCGTGGACAGCATCAAACCCAGAGGCTTCCTGGCCTTCCGTTACCCTGCAAAGGACGACCACGCCCTGCTGCTGCGGCATGAAGACGGCAGTTTCAGCGCCTTCAGTCAAAAGTGCCCCCACCTGGGCTGCCATGTGTTCTATGCAGAGCACTCTGGAAAACTGGAATGCCCCTGCCATGAAGGCTTCTTCGATGCAAAGTCTGGCGATGTGCTGGCCGGACCTCCCCAGCGTGGCCTGGACCGCATCCAGCTTGAAATCCGTGACGGCAAAATCTACGCCGTGGGTGTGGGTGAAGCATGAACCACCAGAACCAGCAAAAAACCGTGGTTGTAGACCTGATCCTGCTGTTCGTGCTGGTCCTGTGGACCATCCAGCTTTTTCTGCTCATCACCGGACTGGACGCCTACCTGGGCGGAGACCACGGCATCCTGTGGCCCATTGCAGCAAGTTCGCTGGGGCTGGGTGGCCTGAATTTGAAACTGGTGTCGATGATTCGGAATTGAGAGGTGCCGAGGGCCGAGAGCGCAGGGCCGAGGGCAATTTCACAGCTTTGGCCATGGCTTTGTGAACTCCACTCTGGGCATTCCTCCCTTGATTGATCTTTTTGGCTCTCGGCTCTCGGCTCTTGGCCCTCGGCTTCATTCCCCTGCGCCCTCGGCAAAACAAGGAGAAACCCATGCAAAGCATCCCCCTCCCCAAAACCGCCTCCAGAAGCGACGCCAGCAAGGTGCTGTGGCTGTCCACTGTGGGCTTCACCCTGATGTTTGCCGTGTGGCTGATGTTCGGGGTGCTGGGCATTCCCATCCGCAAGGAACTGGGGCTCAGTGATTTGCAGATGAGCTGGCTCACCAGTGTGGCCGTGCTGAACGGGGCCATCTGGCGGCTGTATTTTGGCATTCTGGCAGACCGCATCGGGGGCAAGAAGGTGTTCACCTGGCTGCTGCTGTTCACTGCGGTGCCGACTTTTCTGGTGGCCTACACCCACAGTTATGGCCTTCTGCTCCTGCTGGCGTTTCTGGTGGGAATGGCCGGGAACGCCTTCTCTGTGGGGATTGCCTGGAATTCCGCCTGGAACAGCAAGGAGCACCAGGGGTTTGCCCTGGGGGTCTTTGGGGCAGGCAATGTGGGGGCCAGTGTCACCAAACTGGTGGCCCCGACCCTGATTGCTGTGTTGCCCGCTGCGGGCTTTCTGGGTGGGGTTTTTCCGGGTGGCTGGCGGTTCATTCCGGTCATGTACGCAGGACTTCTGGTCCTGATGGCGCTGTGGATGTGGTTTTTTGCGCCTGTCAGGGACCTCACCCCCGGTCTGGGCCGTCCCATGGCAGAGATCCTGAAACCCCTGCGGGAAATCCGGGTGTGGCGCTTCAGCCTTTACTACGTGGTGGTTTTCGGGGCGTATGTGGCCCTGAGTGCCTGGTTGCCCAAATACTACGTGGATGTGTACGGTCTGGACCTCAAGCATGCTGCGCTGCTGACCACCCTGTTCATCTTTCCGGCCAGTTTGCTGCGTCCGCTGGGGGGTTACCTCTCGGACAGATTTGGTGCCCGCAATGTCATGAAGCTGATGTTCCTGCTGATTTTCGTGCCCTCGGTGCTGCTGGGTCTGCCGGGTCTGCATCTGGCCGTGCCTGCCTTCACTGCCTTGCTGTTCGTGATGGCCGTCGGGATGGGCATTGGCAAGGCCGCCGTGTACAAGTACATCCCGCAGTATTACCCCTCTGATGTGGGCGCGGTGGGCGGTCTGGTGGGCGTGTTCGGTGCGCTGGGCGGCTTTGTGCTCCCTCCCCTGTTCGCTGTGGCCCAGAGTCTGATCGGTGTTCCAGAAGCCACCTTCATGGTGATGGGGGTGCTGACCCTCGGTGCTGCACTGTGGCTGGCTTTTGTGCTGAAAGAGTTGCACGCCCTTCCCTGAGCTTTCCCCTCCCCACCCCTCCCCTGGTTTCAAAACCCCTTGTGAAAGGATTCCCAACATGCTGAACAACACCCGCACCCCCAAAGCAAACCCCACCTGGCTGCAAGAATGGACCCCGGAAAAAGAAACGTTCTGGGCAAGGATCGGCAAAGACCGGGCCTGGAAAACCCTCTCTGTGACGACCTTCAACCTGGTGCTGGCCTTCGCCACCTGGTTCATGGTTTCTGCGCTGGTGACCCGCTTGCAGGGGATTGGCTTCAACCTCTCCACCACGCAACTGTTCTGGCTGACCGCCATGCCCGGACTGGCCGCAGGCACTTTGCGCATTGCCCACACCTTCTTTGTGCCGCTGTTCGGGTCCAGACACACCATCACCTTTTCCACGCTGAGCCTGCTGGTTCCTGCAATTGGCTGGGGATTGGCCCTGCAAAATCCTGAAACCCCTTACTGGGTGCTGATGCTGCTGGCCTTCTCTGCCGGACTGGGTGGGGGCAACTTCTCCAGCTTCATGCCCTCCACCTCGCTGTTCTTCCCCAAAAAGCTGCAGGGCACGGCGCTGGGCATTCAGGCCGGGATTGGCAACTTCGGGGTGTCGCTGGCCCAGTTCGTGACCCCCTGGATCATCGGGTTTGGGGCTTTTGCCTCGCTGACCGGAGGCCCCCAGACCTTTCATGACAAGACCAGAACCTCTGAAATCTTCCTGCAGAATGCCCCCCTCATTTACGTGCCCCTGATCCTGATTGGTGCAGTGTGGGCCTGGTTCTCTCTGAAAAGCATTCCGGTCAAGGCCAACCCTGCACAGCTGCTCTCAATCTTCAAAGAGAAACACACCTGGATCATGACCAGCATCTACCTGATGACCTTCGGGGCTTTCTCGGGGCTGTCCAGCGCTTTCCCCCTGCTGATCAAAACCCTGTACGGCGGCTTTGAACACGCTCCGGTGCCCCTGCAATACGCTTTCTACGGTCCCCTGATTGGCAGTGCCGTGCGGGTGATCTTCGGGATGATTGCCGACAGAACCGGAGGAGCCATCCTGACCACCATTTCGGGCCTGGGCATGCTGGCCAGTGCGATTTTCACCAGCTTCTACGTGACCCCCAAGAGCATTGAAGAATTCCCCTTCTTTGTGGCAGGCATGCTGTCTCTGTTCTTCTTCTCGGGCATTGGCAATGCAGCCACCTTCCGGCAGATGCCCATCATTTTTCCTGCCACCCAGGCTGCTGGCGTGATTGGCTGGACCGCTGCCATTGCCGCTTACGGGCCTTTCATCGTGTCCATGCTGATCAGCACCATCATTGCTGCCACCGGAAACACCGTGCTGTTCTTCTACGTGATGGCGGCTTTCTTCCTGTTCAATGTGGGCCTCAACTGGCATTTCTACAACCGCAAAGGCGCAGAGCGTCCTTCCTGAGCCCTGCACAGGTTTTCTTTCTGGAGGATGGACCATGGAAAAGATTGAAAAAACAGGTGTGATTGCCCAGAATGCAGGCTGCAAAATCGTTCGCAAAGTGCTCAGAAAGGGTCAGGAAATGCCCAGACATGACCACCCCGGCGAGCAGGTGCTGATCAGCATGACCTCTGGAACGCTGCTGTGCAACTTTGACGATGGGGTGGCGTTGCTCGCGGAAGGCGATGTGGTGCAATTTGAAGGGGAACGCTTTGTCACCCTGCAGGCCCAGGAGGAAAACACCACTTTTCTGGTGATGCTGCTGAAACGCTGAAAATCACCCGTTTTTCCATGCTAAAATCAACACAAACCATCAGGAAGTGACCTCCATTCTGGGAGGTTGCTTCTTTTAAGGATGTGCCCCATGCCTGAATTTTCCCTGGAAGACCTGCACAACATTCCCCCCCGTGACCAGCGTGACCCAGAACTGGAAAAGCTGGTGCGGGAACTGATCGGACGGGTGGCCGACAAGTGGACCATGCTGATCCTGGAAACCCTGGAAGAACACGGCAGGCTGCGCTTCACCCGTCTGGGAGAACTGGTCGGAGACATCAGCCAGAAGATGCTCACCAAAACCGTGCGCCAGATGGAAGCCGATGGTCTGGTGGTGCGCACCGTTTATCCGGTGATTCCCCCACGGGTGGAATACGGACTCACCGAGATGGGCCTCAGCCTGTCCGAAGCCTTCTGCAGCGTGTGGTACTGGGCGGCCATCAACCAGAAGAAAGTCATGCAGGCCAGAGCAGATTTTGAGAAGCGCAAAGAGGAACTGGAACTCTGATCAAAACAACGACCCCAGACGCTGAACCCCCTCCTCGATCACACCGGGGCTGGCAGCAGCGTAACTCAGGCGCAGATGCGACCCTCCCGCTTCTGCTGGAAAATACCCTCTGCCTGCACTGATCTGCACCCCCACACGGGAGGCCTGTTCCACAAAAGCCACATCGTCCAGATGTTCTGGAAGCTGTACCCATAGGTTGTAGCCGCCTCAGGGAATCAGGGGAATTCTGATCTGGGGACAGTGGTGTTGCAGCGCAGAAACCAGGGAGTCCCGCCTGAGGCGCAGGGCTTCCTGCAGGTTTTTGAGGTGTCCCTTCAACCGCCGGATGGGCCTGGGCTGCGCTGGGCATGCTGTGCTTCAGCTTCACGCTGCCTGCCACCCGCCTGGCCATTCCCGAATTTGGCGGGTACACCGTAACCCATTTTCTGGGCGATGTCGGTGCTGGGGGTGGTGGCCGTGCTGATTTTTGCCGTGACCACCGGAGCAGGACAGTTGCACAGCGGGGACATCTTCATGCTGCTGGCCGTGCTGCTGGCCGCCATGGGTTACGCAGAAGGCGGCAGATTGGCCCGAGAACTGGACGGCTGGCGGGTGGTGAGCTGGGCACTGGTGCTCTCTTTGCCCTTCTCTCTGGTTGCCGTGCTGGTGTTGCCGGGACCCAGCCACATGCCCTCTTTCACGGCATGGGCGGCTTTTGGATATGTGTCGGTGGTGAGCATGTTTCTGGCCTTTTTTGCCTGGTACCGGGGGCTGGCCCTGGGTGGGGTGGCACGTGCAGGACAGGTGCAACTGGTTCAGCCCGTGCTGTGGTCTGCCCTGCTGGAAGAAACCCTGGATTTCCGCACCGTGGCAGCGGCCTTGCTGGTGGTGGGATGCGCCGCCCTCAGCCGGTTGACCCGCTGAAGGTCACTGTTCCCGCCATTCTCTGCGCAGCAAGGCAAACCGGTCCTCATCCAGCCAGTTTTCCCCATCCGAGTAACTTTCCAGGTGGTGCCCCTCATGGCGAAACCCCAGCCGCAGCAAGACCTTCTGGGAGGGGACGTTGCGGGGATCCGTGCTGGCGGTGATCCTGTGAAAAAACAGCACATGAAAAGCGTAATCCAGTACCGCCTTTAATCCTTCGGTGGCGTAACCTTTGCCCCAGACACGGGAATCCAGCGTGAAACCCACCTCTGCCTGCAAAGGCTCGAACACATGGAAGCCGAGGTCTCCCAGCAAAGCACCGGTTTCTTTTTCCTGCAAGGCAAATTGAAACCACCCTGGCTGACCAGGATTCCGGTCTTGCATGTTCTGGATGAGCTTCAGGGCCTGGGCTTCGTCGTAATTGTCGCCCCAGCCCTGATACAGGGAAACTTCGGGACGGGAACGGTAAACAGACAGGGCTGCAGCATCTTCTGGCTGCAAACGGCGCACCTTCAGGCGGGGGGTTTCCAGATTTTCAAAAATGGGGATTTCTGGCATAAGACCTCTGGGGAAATCATACCTGCCAGATGGCGTGTGCTGAATCTGCCAACTGGAGGATGTGCAGGAGAGGATGCAGGCCTAACATGAAAACATGACCGTCCAAATCATGTTCGATGAATGGCTGCCTGATGAAAAAATTTTACAAGACGCCCCCCTCTTGAAACCCAGAGGGCAACCATGACCCGTTTGCTGCTGATGATCCGTGCGCTGTGCATGGGAGTGAAATACCAGCCTTTAGAGGTGTTGATGGATCAGCAGATGGTGTTCACCAGTCTGGACCACCTGCAGTCCGATGCAGATGTGGCTTTTCAACACCTTGGGCTGCCTGCCTGCACACTGTACCGTCGTGAAGATCGCATTTACCAGGGGCAGATTCACAAATACGGCCTGCTGGATCTGGTTTTTGAGGTGATTGAACCCATTGAAATTCCCAGTCCAGAAAACCCCCTGCAGTTCCTGAAAAGCATGGGCATTTTGATGGTCAGCAAAGAAAATCCAGAAGAAAAACCCGAAGGAGATGAATTCGGGGTGCTGCAAGCCATGTACGATGACCTGCAAGAAGAACACCAGTACCTGAAAGTGATGCTGCATGAAGTGAATCCAGTTCCACCTGTTGGAATGGAGCGGGCCAAACAGTGGATCTTCGGGAACAAAAGTCCCGAAGGCACCTTTCCCAGAACGTTTGAAGTCACAGATGCCTGCCTGACCAACCTGAATGGCATCTGGTTCAGCAGGCATTTTTATTTGTGAGGCGCAACATGCACGATGAAGCATTGCAAAAAGGCCAGTGGGTGTGGGTGTTCAATGGGGTTGGGGGCGGTTTCCCCTCAGGGATCTTCAGCACCCGAGAAAAAGCCCAAAAGTGGATTGAGCAGCACCAGCTTTCCGGGACCCTGACCGCTCATCCGCTGGACCAGAGTGCTTACGACTGGGCTGTGTCCAGGGGCAGTTTCAAACCCAGAAAACCAGAGCATTTCTCTGGACATTTCATGGGGCAGTTTTCCAGCGCCTCCCAGCCCCATGAGCACTTTGAAAATGGCTTTCTGGGAGGGGAACCCATGCGCCTGAACCTTCAAGAATTGAAAACCATCGGACAGGTGCTGAAAGCAGCGGCTCATGGCCCATTCTTCAGTGCCTCAGGTGCTCCAGAAGATCAACCTGAGGCCAGTCTGGTGCACACCCTGATGGGGGTTGAGCTTGCAGACCTGCAAAGGGTGGCAGCGCAGTGGCCCGATGTGGATCTGACAGATGAGACCGTGCATCAGGCAGTCTGGGGTGCTCTGGGGAACATCATCGGTTACCCCCATGGTTGCAAGAGGCAATGGCCCAGATGGATCGAATGCAGTGCAGAGCAAGTGGATGGGGTGGCAGACAGGTTTCGGGAACTTTATCCCTGATCACTGCCCCTGCTGGCAGGCCTGAGATGAGATCAATTCCGGGCGGTACTCGAAGTGCATGGTGTCGAAATGGTACCAGCGCCCACCCCACACAAAACCCTGTCTTTCAAACGCGAACACCAGACCTTCAGGCAACTGGTTGTGGTAAGGGATGTTTTTCTGGCCTTCCTGGTGTCCTTTCCATTTCCAGTAATCGGCGTATCTGGTGTTCAGATCGATGGAAATTCCAAAACTGTGCATGCTGAGGTGTTTTGTTCCGGCCACAGTGCGCCAGTAAAAAGTGCCTGCATTGGGCTGCAGGTATTTCAGCCACTCCGGGTGCTTCTGAAGGTGCTGTTCCACCTGTTCCAGTGCGGCTTTTGCTCCGTGGGCAGGATGAAACAGCACCGTGCTTCCGAACCAGTTCACTTTCTGCAACTGCTTTTGCACTTTGCTGGCAGTCTCTCCGTAAAGGGCTTTAAAGAGGGTTTCGCTTCTGGCCCGCCCGGGGTCCTGCAAATAGGCAGGGGCAGTGATGGGCTGGCAGGCCGGGTACGGCAAGGCCATCTGGTCCAGCACATCGGCATCGTCCAGCAGGGTTGGGTATGTCTGGATGGTTTTGCGGGTGCGCAGTTGCAACACCTGCCCATCTTGAAAGTACAGTTTCTGCTGGTCGTGTTTCAGCAGGGCGTCCGGGTAAGCCTGCACCAGTCTATCCACAGTTGCAGGGCTGGCCTGCTGGTACTGCTGCACAAATGGATTGCTGCTGAGCGTGCTGGAGGCCTGCAAGAACAGCATCCCACACAGAGAGACGGTCCTCAGGAGGTGCAATGGTTGACCCATGGGGATTTGCCAGGAACGCCGGTGCGGGTGAACCACAACAGGGCGTCTCCACTGGAGGTGTGCTGTGCGTCCAGCAGGAGGGGGCCAAAGGTGTGCTGCTGGGAGACATCGTTCAGGATCAGCCAGCTGGCAATCCATTCCTGAATCACTGCTTTGCGTTCAGGCAGCAGGTTGTAACAGTTCAGGGCGATGTGGGCGGCCAGTTTGCTGATGGTGATGGCCTGCGCTTCGGTCAGGTTGCGGTCACTGAAGTACATGCGGATTTCGTTGATTTTGCGGTTGTCGTAATGGGATTTGAAATCCACCTGGAAGGTGCGGTTCACAAAAGTGAAGCCCGCCCAGTCTGCATGCACGGCCAGCAGGGGCACCTTGCCGGATTTGAGCACCTGTCCAAACGGAAAAGCTGTGGCCTGTCCCTGCGGCAGCATCAGGGCAGCACCCACCAGAAAAAACGGCAAAAATCGAGATTGAAAGGTTTTCATGTGGCCCATCATCGCCATTCTGGGGTGCGTTTGGTGTGATGGAACCGTCACATGAAGGGCTTCTCAAGGGTTCTGGGTCAGGATGTGGGTTTGCTGGAGGTGGGATGAGAAGAGGGTCAGATTTGCGGGACATCATGAGGTCTTTCCCAATGCATCCTAGACTGCAATGTTTCAGTTCACTGAACGAGAACACACGTATTTTCAGGGGTTTTCATGCCACCATGGCGCATGCCAGAAACCAGAAATCCCAGCATCGTTACAAAACTTACTTTAAAATGAGAGCCAGTGCCGAAAAATGGAAATGTCCTCCAAGGGATACTTTCTTCACCCCCTGGTTCCAGAAGCCCAGGGGGATTTGTGTGAACACCCGTTTGACCCCTTCCGCCCAGTCCTTTTCACTTTCAGCACTGCAACATGGCCCGAACCTGGCACCACTTCCACATCCTTCCGAAACCCAACAGCCAGCCCCTCTGGACCACAGACACCCCGAAACAACGTCTGCAGCAAATCACTGGACTTGCGGAGGAAGTGCAAAACCATGAAGCTGGATTTGCTGTGCGCCTCAATGCCGAACGGGACGTGGCACGGCTGTTCCTGCAACTGGTGAAACCCCACCTGCCCATCCATTCTGGGCCTGGATGGGCTGGGCGGGAACCGCTTGTTCTCCACAAACAGGCCTCCAGGCACACCTTTGTGATCCAAGAGGTCAGGAATTGAAAGCAACCACGCAAAAACCCCAGAAGTTTCCCTCCGGGGCAAGTCATCTGAGGCTGGAATTGCTGCATTGATTCGTGTTCTTCTGTCAAATGCTCTAGACCCGGAGGCCCTGTCCAAGGGCAAAGTAGAGGTCTGAGAACTTCAGGTCCTGTTTCAGGTCCCGCAGCTTCGTGTCCCCATCAATCACCACCAGTTCAACGCCTGCGATGGCTGCAAAATCCTCCAGGTGCTCACTGGTCAGCACATAAGAATACACCGTGTGGTGCGCTCCCCCTGCATGAATCCAGGCTGCACAGGCGGTCTTGAAATCCGGTTTGCATTCCCACACTGCACGCGCCACAGGAAGGTTGGGCAACTCAGGGTGCTCCACTGCCGTCACCTCGTTGACGATCAAACGGAAACGGCTTCCCAGGTCCACCAGAGACACATTGATGGCCTCGCCCTTCTGGGAGTTGAACACCAGACGCACCGGGTCTTCCTTCCCTCCGATGCCTAAGGGGTGAATTTCCACTTTCGGTTTGTTTTCTGCAATCGTCGGGCAGACTTCCAGCATGTGCGACCCCAGCACCTGGTGTTTTCCGGGTTCCAGGTGGTAGGTGTAATCCTCCATGAAAGAGGTTGAGACGTTGCCAGACATGGTTTTCAGGGCACGCAAAAGCACAGCTGTTTTCCAGTCCCCTTCGCCAGCAAACCCGTACCCTCTGGCCATCAGCCTCTGGACCGCCATTCCGGGGAGTTGCTTCAGACCATGCAGGTCTTCAAAAGTGGTGGTGAACCCCTTGAAGCCTCCATCAACGAGGAATTTCTCGATGCCCAGTTCCAGACGGGCAGAGTACCTCAGGGATTCATGGCGTTCCCCACCTTTTTGCAGTTCTGGGGCCACATCGTATAGGTTGTCGTATTCCGCAACCAGAGCATCAATGTCACTGTCTGAAACAGCATCGACCACGGCCACCAGATCGCCCACCCCGTAGGTGTTCACCGAGAACCCGAAGCGCATCTCTGCAGCCACCTTGTCCCCTTCGGTCACGGCCACGAAGCGCATGTTGTCCCCAAACCGGCAGAATTTTGCGCCTTGCAAATCAAACCAGCCGTGTGCTGCACTGGCCCACACGCCCAGACGTTCCTGCACTTCCGGGTCGCTGTAATGCCCCACCACCACTTTGCGGTCCAGACGCATGCGGGTGTGCAAGAAACCTGCTTCGCGGTCCCCATGGGCGGCCTGGTTGAGGTTCATGAAATCCATGTCGATGCTGTCCCAGGGAAGATCCCGATTGAACTGGGTGTGCAGGTGGCAGAACGGTTTTTGCAACTGACTGAGGCCCCCAATCCACATTTTGCTGGGGGAGAAGGTGTGCATCCACAGGATGATTCCGGCGCAGTCTGGTGTTGAATTGGCTTGCAGACACAAAGCCCGGATCTCATCTGGGGTGGTCAGCACCCCTTTAAATTCGATTTGCAGGGAGATTTTGCCAGAGGCATTCAAAGCAGAAACCAGTTCTGCTGAATTGGCATCCACTTGCTTGAGGGTTTCAGGGCCGTAGAGGTGCTGGGAGCCCGTGACGAACCAGAGTCTGGGGGAGGCGGTGTTTGGCATGATGATTCCTTATTTCTGTCCGTACACGTGCGTGTACCGGTCGTAGAGTTTGTCGATGTCTGCATGATCAAGCTTCTCTGGTGTCCCCAGCTGGTACGCCAGATGCACCGTTTTTGCCACGTCTTCACACATCACGGCGGCTTTCAGGGCTTTCTGGATGGATTCTCCGATGGTGAAGACCCCGTGGTTTTTGAGGATGACCGCAGGGGAACGGTGCCCGGAGAGGGTTTTCACCACTTCCTTCCCGATTTCTTCCCCGCCAATCAGGGCAAAGCCACCGCAGGGGATCGGTCCTCCAAATTCATCGGCCATGGCGGTGAGGATGCAGGGAATTTCCCGGTTGTTGGCTGCCCAAGCTGTGGCATACGCACTGTGGGTGTGGATGATGCTGCGCACATGGGGCAGGTGGCGGTAGATGTAAGCATGGGTGGCGGTGTCCGAAGAGGGTTTGTACTTCCCTTCGATGACTTTGCCGTCCAGATCCAGCACCACCATGCTTTCAGGGGTGAGTTCTTCAAAGAGCAGACCCGAGGGTTTGATGACCATCAGACCTTCCCTCTCGTCCAGAACGCTGATGTTCCCACTGGTCCAGGTGACGAGTCCCTGGGCAGGGAGTTGCAGGTGTGCTTTGCACAGTTCTTCACGCAGGTGTGGCAGCAGCATGTTTCACCTCTTCGGGTTCTGTCTGAGCGATTTTCTTGAGGCGTTTCATCACGTTGTTGAGCCCTCTGCCAAAATGGTCGTGCAGCTGGATGTATTCCTGATACAGCTCCTGATACACTTTCACATTCCCGGGAATGGGGGTGTAAACGTTCTTCTGCAGTTTCCCCATGGTTTTGGCTGCTGCCCGGATGTCAGGGTAGATTCCTGCAGCCACGGCAGCATGAATTGCACTTCCCAGCGCTGGACCCTGCTCCGAAGCCACGATGCTCAGGGGAAGTCCCGTGACATCGCTGTAAATCTGCATCAGCATTTTGTTTTTCTTCAGCCCTCCGGCAATGATCAGTTCGGTCACGGGCACCCCATGTGCACGGAAGTTCTCGATGATCGCTCTGGTTCCGTAAGCTGTGGCTTCAATCAGGGCCCGGTAGATGTCCGGGGCACGGGTGTGCAAGGTGAGTCCAAGGATCAGACCGCTCAAATTGGCATCGACGAGGTTGCTGCGGTTGCCGTTCAACCAGTCCAGCGCAATCAATCCGTGTTCCCCAGGGCGTTGCAGGCTGGCTTCCCTCTCCATAATATGGTGAACGCTCACATTTTCGGCAGCAGCTTGCTGGACGTAGGATTCTGGCACCGCATGTTTCACGAACCAGCCGAAGATGTCTCCGACCCCGGATTGGCCCGCTTCATAGCCGTAAAGTCCGGGGATGATGCCACCTTCCACCACCCCACACATGCCTGGAACTTCTCTGAGTTTTTCTCCAAGCAGCATGTGACAGGTGGAAGTTCCCATGATGGCCACCATCTGGCCTGCCTCGGTCACTGTTGCCGCAGGAACCGCCACGTGGGCATCCACATTCGCAACGGCAACGGCAATTCCTGCTTTCAGACCCGTGAGTTCAGCGGCTCTGGCAGAAAGGGTTCCTGCTTTGCCCCCCAGTGGAGACAGCTCAGTCAACATCTTCTCTTCGACCACATCGGCAAAATCCGCGTTCAGGGCAGCAAAGTAATCTCTGGAAGGGAACTGCCCATCCTGATACATGGCTTTGTAACCCGCAGTGCAGGTGTTGCGACTCTCTGCTCCAGTGAGTTGCCAGACCACCCAGTCTGCCGCTTCGATCAGTCGATCTGCCGCCTGGTACACTTCCGGGGCTTCTTCCAGGATCTGCAGGGCTTTGGCGAAGAACCATTCGCTGCTGATCTTGAATCCATATCTGGGCAGCCACTTCTCCCCCATTCTGGCCGCCACTGCGTTGATGCGGTCTGCGTGGCTCTGGGCAGCATGGTGCTTCCAGAGCTTCACGAAAGCGTGCTTTTCGGCTTTGAGCTCAGGCAGGAAACAGAGCGGGGTGCCGTCACGGGTGGTGGGGAGCATGGTGCAGGCGGTGAAATCAATGCCAATGCCCACAATGTGTTCTGGGTTCACACCGCTGAGCTGGACCGCCTGTGGAACAGCCTTTCTGAGGACTTCGAGGTAGTCATCGGGGTGCTGTAAGGCCCAGTCTGGGGGCAAAACCTCGCCGGTGGGGAGATGGTGATCGATCACACCGTGCGGGTAAGAGGTGACAGCAGAGGCAAGTTCCAGTCCATCTGAGACACGAACCACCACAGCACGGCCCGATTCGGTGCCGTAATCCACCCCGAGGGTGTAGAGCTCAGGCGGGTTGCTCATGGTGCACAATTCCTGTTTCTGGCTGGGAAATGGAGCGGCTTGGAGAAGGTCATGATGGGGTTTTCCTTTCTGCTGGAGGGTGCTGGTGAAATCCGAAGGGTTTCGGGGAGGAGGGTTGAGACGCACAAGAACACCATGCTTCCCAATGCTCTGGAAAAGCGGGAATCGATCGTGTTTGTGAACGATCACATTCTAATTTATTTTTTGAGGTCCTGTCAAGCCAAAAACCAAACATGCTCGCACATTCAGCCGCACCGTTCTGGTTGCACATTCCTCTGTCAGGAATTGGCTTTCCAGGGGCATTCTGGATGGATTCTGCTGCACAGCTGCATGTCAGAAACCTGTGATCGTTCACCAATCTGGGGATTTGCTGCGTTGATCAGTGAACCCTGGGGATTCAAAAGAATCCCTACGGTTCAAACAACACGAACCTGCGAAACAACCTCTTATTCTGCAAGATGCTCTAAAATCTCCTGCTGCGTGCCTTGCTGAGCCAGCAAAACAATCCCAAAAGCCAGATCCATATTTTGGTTTCGCAGGCCAGACACGCCCAGACCCAGCATTCAGGCAGATTTCCAGTTCAGGTTCAGTTTGATGCGGGTGCCAGAACTTTGCAGCAGCACCACCACCAGCAGGAAAAGGCCACGGATCACGGTTTGCCAGTAAGAGTTGATGTTGATGTGCCCCAGGCCGTTCTCGAAGTTCAGCACCGTGAAAATCATGCCCAGCAGCACCACACCCACCAGGGTGTTGATCACGCTGCCGCGCCCTCCGGTGAGCAGGGTTCCGCCCACCACCACAGCAGCAATGGCGGTGAGTTCCCAGCCCATGCCCTCGTTGGGCTGTCCGGCACTGAACTGGGTGGCCAGAATCACCCCGGCCAGACCGGCCAGTGCGCTGGACAGCGAGTACACCAGCAGTTTGACTTTCTCTACGGGAATGCCCATCAGGCGGGCGGCTTCTTCATTGCCTCCGATGGTCAGGGCAAAACGTCCGTAAGGGGCTTTGATCAAGAACACGGTTCCCAGCGCAAAAGCCACAAACAGCATCCAGGCCGGAATGGGGAAACCCAGGAAATCTCCCTGACCCAGGTTTCCCACGCCACTTTCGCTGCTTAAGAGCACGGTCTGCTGACCCGAAGCGATCAAAGCGAGGCCTCTGGCAATCAGGAACATCCCCAGTGTGACCACGAAAGGCATCACCTTGAAGCGGGTGATCACCAGGCCATTTAAGAACCCCAGCACCGCACACAGCAAGACCGGAACCAGCACAGCAGGCAGCAGACCATACGGGCTCATCAGGGCGGCAATCACACTGGCAAAAGCCGCCATGCTTCCCACCGAGAGGTCAATGCCTCCGGTGATGATCACAAAGAACATCCCCAGGGCAATCAGCCCGAACATGGCGTTGTACCTGAGAAAGCTTTCGATGTTGTATTCGCTTAAAAATCCGGTGTAACGCAGGCTGGCAAAAACAAACAGCACAATGAGCGCAAGCAGCCCACCATTTTGCTTCAGCAGGTTTTGCATCTCAGTTCCTCCGCTCTTTCTGCAGGGCCACTGCGCCCACAATGATCAGGCCCTTGACCACCAGGGCCACCGCGTCAGGCACCCCCTGGGCCAGCAGGGTGTAACGGATCAGCTGAATGATCAGGGCACCAATCAATGTTCCCACGATGGTGGCTTTTCCGCCTTCCAGCAGGGTCCCACCCACCGCAACAGCGGCAATGGCGTCCAGTTCCATGTTCTCTCCGACCTGGTTGGCATCGCTGGAGGAATTCACCGCGATCACAATCAGGCCAGCAAGTCCCGCCAGCAGGCCACTGATCGCATAAACCCACATTTTCACCTGCTGGACGGGGATTCCGGCGAGTTCTGAAGCTTTCTCGTTGCCCCCCACCGCAACCACCTGCCGTCCAAAAACCGTGGATTTCAGCAGGTACACCGCCAGAGCCACCACCAGCACCATCAGGTACACCTGGATGGGAATGCCCAGCCATTTGCCCTGTCCCAGCTCAGCAAATCCGGGGTTGGTGAAGGTCTGCAGTTTGCCATCGCTCATCACCTGGGCGATGCCGCGTCCGGCAATGAACAGAATCAACGTGGCAATGATGGGCTGCATCTGGAAACGGGTGATCAGAAACCCATTGAACATCCCGAACACGCCTGCCAGCAGAATCGGCAGGGTCATGGCCAGCACATTGCCCAGCACCGTGCCCTCAAAAGCATGGTTCAGGAAGATCAGGGGAGCCAGCGCACCCGAAATGGCCATCAGGGAGCCCACGGAGAGGTCAATCCCTCCGGTGGCAATCACCAGGGTCATGCCCACCCCCACAATCACAATGGTCGCCACCTGCGTCAGGTTGATGTTCAGGGTCTGCAAGGACAGAAAATGCGGCGTGAAAATCGCATTGAACACAAACAAAACCAGCAGGGTGAGGACTCCGCCGTACTGCTGCAGGATCTGGCGCACATCCAGCGGTTTTCGGGGTGGGGTGTTTTTGGGTTTGAGCATTTTGCTTTCAAGCATGCTGGGAGGCTCCTTCCGTGCCAGCCATGGCGTGCATGATCTGGTGTTCGGTGATGGTGCCAGCAAGTTCACCGGCGGTTTTGCCTTCCCTGAGCACCACCACCCGGTGGCAGCCTTCGGTGAGTTCTTCAAGCTCTGAAGAGATCATCAGCACCCCCAGGCCGTTTTCAGAGAGTTCACTGATGAGTTGCTGGATTTCGGCTTTGGCCCCCACATCAATGCCACGGGTGGGTTCATCCAGAATCAAGAGGTCGGGGTTCATGCACAGCCATCTCGCCAGCAGCACTTTCTGCTGGTTGCCCCCGGACAGTTCCCGGATGGGCTGCTCCGGACTGGAGCACTTGATCCCCAGCCGCTGGATGAAACGCTCCACGATTTCTTCCTGCTGCCGCACATCAATGCGTCCAAATTTGGCAATTCTGGGCATCAGGGCAAGGGTGAGGTTTTCCCGCACCGAAAGGTGGGGAACGATGCCTTCTTTCTTGCGGTCCTCAGAACAAAACCCCATCCCCAGCGCAATGGCTTTGCGGGGAGAGGTCAGTCGGGTGGTCTGGTTCTTCCAGCCCACCTCACCAGCATTCAGGGGTTCAGCGCCAAACAGGGCCTGGGCGGTTTCGGTGCGTCCTGAGCCCAGCAGTCCGGCCAGACCCACAATTTCCCCTTTCCGGACAGTCAGATCCACCCCTTTGAGCCTGAGGCCCTGCTTCAAACCTCGCGCGTTCAACAGGGGCTGGGTGGCTGCAGCATGCTGCTTGTGAAAACCGGTGCGGCCACTGCACTGCACATCTCCCACCTCCCGGCCCAGCATTTTGGAGACCAGTTCAAATTTGCTGATCTTTTTGATGGGGCCAGTGTGAACGATTTTGCCGTCCCGCATCACCGTGATCTGGTCACAGATGGCAAACAGTTCATCCAGGTAATGCGAAACAAAAATCACCGAGACATTTTCACTCTTCAGTTTGTTGATGACCGCAAAAAGGGTTTCGACTTCCTGTTCATCCAGGGAACTGGTGGGTTCGTCCATCACCACCAGCCTGGCCTGCTGGGAAACGGCACGGGCAATGGCCACCATCTGCTGGGTGGCAATGGGAAAGCTGCCCAGTTCCTGCCGCACGTCCAGCTGGATCCCCATGCCCTGCAGGATTTTCTGGGCCTGCAGGTGCATGGCTTTCCAGTCGATCATGCCGTATTTGCGGGGTTCACGGCCCAGCAGGATGTTTTCGCTGACCGAGCGTTGCGGAACCAGGTTGACCTCCTGGTAGATGGTGCCGATGCCGCCTTTCTGGGCATCCAGGGGGGTCTTGAAATCCACTTCGCGTCCATCGAACCAGATTTTTCCGCTGTCCTTGCGGTACGCTCCGGTGAGGATCTTTAAAAGCGTGGATTTGCCTGCTCCATTCTGGCCAATCAGGGCGTGCACTTCTCCGGGCCTGACCTGCAAAGAGGCATTGGTGAGTGCACGTGTGCCCGTGAAGGATTTGCAAATGTCTTCCATGGACAGGAGCAGTTGCTCCCGTGTTGCCATCTGGGTTGTCTTCTCCTGGGTTGCCATCATGGTCACCCCTTTCCGGGAAAGGTCTCACCTGCTGGATGCACAGGTGAGACGGGGGTTCAGCTGGATTTGAGCTGGATTTGAGCTGGGTCTACCTGGGCTCAGTATGCGTCTGGCAGGTACTTCCTGGCATTGTTCTTGTCAAAGAACTTGTCCGGGTTGATCACCTTGAGGGGAATTTTCTTGCCTGCTGCGAAGTCTTTGAGGGTCTGGAAGGCTTTCACACCAAAGCGGGGGTTGCATTCCACGGTGGCACCGAGTTTCCCAGCGATGATGGCGTTCAGGGCGTCTTTTTCACCGTCGATGCTGACAATGATCACGTCTTTGCCGGGCTTTTTCCCTGCGGCTTCCAGTGCGGTGATGGCACCGAGGGCCATTTCGTCGTTGTGGGCGAACACGGCGGTCACTTCAGGGTGGGCCTGCAGCAGGGTTTCCATCACTTTGCGGCCTTCATCACGGGTGAAGTTGCCCGTCTGGGCGGCAATCACCTGCATGCCAGGGTAACTCTTGATGTACTCGTGGAAACCCTGTTTGCGGTCGTTGGCGGGTGAGGATCCGGTGGTGCCTTCGAGTTCGATGATTTTGGCGTTTTTCTTGGTGGCCTTGACCAGCCATTCTGCCGCACGTTTGCCTTCTTGCACAAAGTCTGAGCCGATGAAGGTGATGTAGTCGTTGCCTGCTTTGGCGATGCTCTCGTCCACGTTGCGGTCAATGATGATCACGGGAATTCCGGCTTTTTTGGCTTCCAGCACCACCGGAGCCAGGGGTTTTTCTTCGCGGGGGGAGATGAAGATGGCGTCCACGCGCTGGGCGATCAGGTTGCGCACATCGGCCACCTGTTTGGCAGCACTGCCTCCAGCGTTGGTTTCCACAATGGTCCAGCCAAGGCGTTTGGCTTCGTCCTGCATGCTTTTGCTGAAGGCCAGACGCCAGGGGTTGTCCGATTCGGTCTGGGAAAAGCCAATGCGGTAGCTGGATTTGACCGCAAGTTTGGGGAGTTCCTGGGCCTGAGCAGCTCCCAGAACAGTCGTGATCGCTAACATGGAAAGACCCACAACGGCAGACTTCAACTTCATGTGTTGTACCTCTGGTTTGGAATTATCGACAGCGTGATGCCCAGCTGCTGAACCACAAAAGCAGCCAGCGATCAGGAAGCGAGCGAATCAAGTGAGCGCTCTCAAATTGAATTGGGGACCATCGATGCGGTCAGTTTGGCATAAACCCTCAGTGTTGTCAATAGAAAAGCCTGTGAACAAAATATCGATTCCAGAAAAATCATTTCTGAGACAGAAAAAAGCAATTCTTTCAACAAAATGTGAAGGTTAACATCAATGCAAAGCCTTCCAGGGAAAGCCACCTCCAACAAAAGGCTTTTTTCGTGCAGAACAGCAAACTCCCCCCCAAGTCTTTTTCGACACCCAGTCAGCGTGCTCCGTGATTTTTCCCTGATCAGCCTTCCAGGGGTTGGGAGACAGTCTCTTCAGAGCATCCAGATTCGCATGCTCTGAGACATGAAAAAATTTTCAAAACGTTTCAGGCATCTCAAAATCAGGCGTGGGTTCTGCAGCAGAGACAGAAAAATCTTGTGATCGATCACTCAAATTTGACTTTGATCTGGAAAGAAGGGGCAGCCCTGAAGGTCATCCTGCGGTCCCCAACACTTCCACAAAACCCGAAACACAAGGCAAAACAGCCTGGATTTCAGGCTGTCTCTCCCCGGATGTTCTGCAACACCTGGCTCCAGAAATGTTGTGGATCTGCGCAGGCAGTGGCGTCCACATGTTGCAAAGCACGCACCAGCGTTTGCAGCATGGCTGCCTGTTCAGCAGGTTCCTGCTCCAGATGACCCTGCTGAAACACATCCACAGCCTGGCAAAATGCAGAAAAATCCTGGTTGGCATACCAGACCTTTCCCGCTGGATCAGCAATTTCAACGGCTCCCGTGTGTTTGTGCAGCAGCACCCTCCCCTGCTTTCCTCTGGCGATCTGCACCCGATCTCCGTGGTCCTGCAGACCCTCCAGCAGGAAAAACCAGTCTTTGTGGCTTCCAATGCAGGTGATGTCTTCCAGCCAGGACAGGGTTCTCAGAACAGTCTCTGTCACGCCCAGCTTTTGCAGGTCTTGCAGGTCCATTTTGCTTCTCTTTTCTCCGGCCTCGCTGTTGCCCCGGGAGACCTCTGACAGTGGGCTGATGGCCCAGCCCAGCAGGGGTTTGATGTGCAAGGTACTGGGGTCCTGGGTGATGCCCAGACAGCCTGCCAGAAGCTGCAACTCCCGTTCCGTTTGATCTGCTTTCAGGGTGAACCGCACCCTGGAAATGCCGTCTGGTGCACTGTCAGGAGAAAGGCCTTCTGCGGTCCCAAAACCCGTGAAAGGACCCATCAGCAGGCTGAGCAGTGAACACAAAGTCCTCACAATAGAGGAATGACCTTACAGCAGGACCTCCCGACCCTCCACCTGAGAGACCAACG